>JANXWQ010000229.1 GCA_025351065.1 Chthoniobacter sp.
ACAGGCCGGAGGCCCGTCTTCCGGGACAGGCGGGACGCCTGTCTTCCGAGCGCACGCTTGTCGAGGTGCTCGGTGTCTTCGAGGCACACGACACGCCGGAGCCGGGCCTTTTGAAAAAGCTTTGCGTGTCGAAAGATCCAAACGTCCGCGCCTATGCCGCCGGTGTGGTAGCGCGCTGGTATGACCGGCTGCCGAATGCGATCTCGCTACTCAATCCGTTAGCCGAAGACACCATCCCGCGCGTGCGGTTAGCCGCAATCGTGGCGGCGGGCAACAATCCCACCGAGGAGACTCTCAAGTCGGTTCTTATCAATGCGCAGTACATCGAGGCGCAGAGAAATCCGCATGATCCTTTCATCGATCTCGCCGGTCGCGCCGCTTCGGAGCCGATGAAGCCGTTTAGAAGTACTTTAGTGGGGATTCAACGAGGCCCGTTGAGGCCAAGCGTTCCCCCTGCTACAAATCCGCCCTCTTCCGTGAAGCTTTCTCCCACGCCCGCCGCCACCGGCAAGCTGCGGGCGACGCCGGAGTTTGTGGCCGAGCTGGTGAAGGAAGTCCGCGCGAGCGGCGATGCGCGGCACGGCGCGGAGGTTTTCCGCCGCGCGGAACTCGCCTGCACCGCCTGCCATAGCATCGAGGACAAGGGCGGGAAGATCGGCCCGCCGCTCGATGCCATCGGCTCCGGGCAGCCGCTGGACTTCATCATCGGCGCGGTGCTGGAGCCGCAGCGGGAGATCAAGGAAAGCTACGAAGCCGTGGAGCTGAGCGCGAAGGACGGGCGCAAGCTCACCGGCTACATCGTCGCCCGCGATGCCACCGGCGTGACCCTCCGCGAGCCCGCCACCGGCGCCGAGACGAAGCTCGCGCCCGCCGACGTGGCCGCGGAAAAGCAGATCGGCTCCTTCATGCCCGCCGGGCTGGTGGATGCGCTGTCGCGCGAGGATTTGCGCGACCTTTTCCGCTACCTCTCGGAGCTGGGAAAGCCGAAGTGAACGAGGTGCTCGCTACAGCGCGCCCCAGGCGGCGGCGTCCATTTATTCGAGCCGCTGGAGCGTGGGCAGCCGGTACTTCTGCATGAACGCGGCCTCGCCCGCGGCGACCTGCGCGGCGTCGAGGTAGATGACCGTGGGTTCGCCATCGACTTCGATCTTGTGCAGGCCGTCCACGGCCTTGGTCAGCGCGCCGGGCACGTCGGCGAGGCTCTGCAATTCCACGCCGTTGATTTTTTTCACGATGAGATGCGACAGCTCCTCGTAGCCGATGGTGAGGTCGGACGGGAGGACGCGGTTGAGGAAGACGATTTTCTTCGGGCCGTCCTTGAAAAGCTCGTTCTGCTGGCGGTCGAAATAGACGAATTGCTCGGGCGCTTTTTTGAGCCAGTCGTTGCCGAACTCCTTCAAAAACTGCCGCGAGAGTTCTTCGAGAATCAGCCCGCCGAGCACGTAGAATTTCGGCGCGCGGTCGATGACGTAGGGCTCGATGACGTAGCTCTCGACCGCCCGGTGCGCGAGCTTCACGTCGAGGTCTTTGGCCTCGCCTTTGCGCAGGATGCCGACCTTCACGACCTCGCCGTCAAAGTGCTTCGTGGAAAACAAATGCGAGATGCTGATCTTGCCGTAGTCGCCGTCCTTGTAGTTGCCGTCCTGATCCACAGCCTGGCCGTCGATTTTCAAAATGACATCGCCTTTCTCGATGCCCGCCGTGGCCGCGGGGCCGCCGGGCAAAACCTCGGTGACGTAGATGCCGCCGCTCGTCCCGCCAGCAAGCCCGATGTAGCGGCGAAACTGCGGGTCGCGGGTCTGCGCGGAGGTGATGCCGGAACGCGGGAAGCCTTTGTAGGGCGGCTTCGCGGCGTCGGTGAGGAAGTGCTGGATGACGGGCGCGGGGATGAGGTCGGCGTTATTCGTGGTCGTGTCGTAGCGCATCATGATGCCGGCGAGTTTGCCGTCTTTGACCACGGGCAGGGTGAAGCTGGAATCGCGAAACTGGAGCGGCGTGGTGAGGCGGTAGATGAGCAGCGGGGAGTCGTCCACGGGGTAGCGCGTGACCTCGGCGGTGGTCATGCTGGCTTTGGTGACGAGCAGGTTGCCGGTGGCTTCGAGCTGCCAGACGGCGAGCGTGTCGCCGATGGCGGCGGGCGCGACTTCGAGCGGTTTGATCGGCTTGAGAAAATCGAGGTCGTCGGTTTTGAGCAGAGCGAGATTGGCCTCGTAATCGACGACATCCACGGTCGCCGGAACTTTCTGCCCGCCCTCGGGCGTTTCAAACTCCACGTAGTTCGCATTGGCCACGAGTTCGGCCGTCACGAGCACGCGCCCGCCCGCGAGCACGGTGCCCACGGCGCGGCGCGAGTAGGGCGGGCGCTTGCCCCACGGGCGCGTGAAATCCCACGGCTGGTTGGTGACGTTGACGCGGATGACCGAGAGGACTTTGGCGTCCTCGGCGCGGGCGGCGGGGATTACGATTACGATTAGGATTGCGATTAAGAGAGAAAGGCGGCGCATGGCTGGGAAGGGGATCGTGGCTTAGCGGGCGGGGGTGATTTCCGTGGAGATGAGGTTTTGCTCGGTGAGCACGTTGTAGCGTTTCTTGATGCGCTCGCGCGCGGCCTCGACCGCCGTGCGCTCCAGGACCAGCGGGCGTCCGTGGCCAATGAACTGGATCACGTAAAAATCGGCTTTCTCGGCGAGAGCGTCAGCGGCGTCCTTGAGGGTGCGGATTTTCTTGTCGTTGATTTCATCGACGATGCCCTGCTGAAACTCGCCGAGGTAGGTGTTCAGCGGGTCGGGGAGGATGGCGCTGAGGACGATGATCTCGGGATGCTCCTTGTAGATTTCGTTGGTGATGAAGCGGTCGTAGAAATAATTCACACGGTCGCTCGTGAACTGGTAGGTGCTGAGCAGATTGCGCGAGAGCGGCTGGAAAAGCAGCCCGCCGAAAAGCACGAACGGCGGCTGCGTATCGTAGGC
>JANXWQ010000258.1 GCA_025351065.1 Chthoniobacter sp.
TCGGGCATCTCGATTTTCTCCGGCAGTTTCAGCACGTAGGTCAGGAACGTGTCCGCCGTCTGCAAACCGAGCGCGTGCAGTGCCAGCTTCGGCTCCAGCACCCCGCCGGGTGCCAGCAGATAGATGGTGTCGCGCATCGTCTCGCCCTCCATTTTCGTCCCCCAGGCTACCGCCTGCATGCGCTTTAAATCCGCGAGTTGCTGCGGGTCGGGCGCCTGCCCGCTCGCCACCATGAGCGACGTGATCCGCTCGGTCAGCGTCCCGAGTTGCGCGAAGACCAGCGCATCGCCTTCCGCCGGCAGCGGGGCCGTCGCCTTTTTGAAAATGTCGCGCGTCCCGAGCGCGCCGGCCGCCCCGTTGGGGAGCGCGGCGGCGTCGAGCGTCGCGTGCAGGAGCGGCAGGTCATTCGAGATCAGATACCAGTCCGCGGCGAACGCCTCCGCCAGCACCGCATCCCCGTACGTGAACGTCTCCACCTCCACCGCCCCGTGCGTGCCGATGTCCGATTTCCCCGCGGGCCAGGCCTCCTTCCACACCGCCCGCGGCTCGGCCAGCAGCGCCTGCGCGTCCTTTTTCCGCCCGATGAAAGCGCACCCTGCGACCCACTTCGGCGTCGCCCCCTCGAGCGCCGTCACCGCCACGAAGACCTCCCGCGGCGCGAGCCGCAGGAGCTGCCCCACCTTTTCGTCCCACCTCTTCATCGGCCCCTCCGCCGCGCGCGGCTTCGCCAGGAACTGCTGCATCTCCGGCTCCGCCAAAATCTTCGCCAGCCCCGTCTGCGGCCAGCGCAAGGCGGTGCGCGGCAGGTTCGGCAGATCGACGAAAAGCAGCGTCTCCCCCGGCACGAGCTGCGCCGCCGGCACATGCGCGCCGATGGTCTTCTTGTACAAAACGAACGCCGCCAGCCCGAGGGCGAGCAGCACGGCCAAAACGGCGGAGGCTTTCTTCATGCGAGCCGGGACTGAACGCGGGAACCGTGCCCCGCGCGAGCGGAAATTCCCGCGCCCCTACGGCTCCGCGTAGCGCCCCACGCAGCGCACCCCGTCCGTACTCACCTCGAAAAGCTCCACGCTCACCGGCCACGCCGTCGCGCCGAGCGCGGCCAGCACCATCGGCGCGTAGTCCGCGTGGTGGCCGGCCAGCGCGGGGAAGACGAAGGCCGTGAAACGGTCCGGCACCACCACCAGCACCTTCTCCCCCAGCGTCTCGCGGAAGAGCGCCAGAAACTTCGGCGCCAGCACCGCGCCCGCCACCACCGGGCGCGCGCTGCGCAGCTCCGCGTATTCGATCACCCGCTGCGCGTTGCGCACGTAGCGCGGCTTCAGCTTCGCCAGGTCCGCGGCCGCATTCTCCCGCGCCCGCGCCGCGAACTGCGCCATCTCGATCCCCATCGCCGCCAGCTCCTCCTTCGTCATTGCCCGCGGGCCCGCCTCTTCCATAAAGCCCGCGCACACCTCCGTGCGCTCCGCCCCGGCGATGGGCAGCGTCACCGCCGCGTGCGTCGAGCGCGGCTCCAGCCAGACGCGCCAGTTCCTTTCATCCGCGCTCTCCCCGGCGCGGGCGAGGGGAGAAAGCGCGAGCAGCAGGGCGAGGAGGGCGAGGAGGGCGAGCCGATGGTGCGGGGCACCCTCCACCCCGCCTTTCGCCTTCCGCCCGGCGCCCTTCCTCCCCACACTCCCCCCATGATCACCTTTCTCCACGGCACCCTGCACGAAGCCCTCCCCACCCATGTGGTCATTGCGGTCGGTGGCGTTGGGTATCATGTCAGCATCCCGCTTTCGAGTTACGACAGGCTGCCCGCCGTGGGCCAGCCCATCAAGCTTTTAACCCACCTCCAGGTGCGCGAAGACGCCCACATCCTCTACGGCTTCGCCACCGCCCCGGAGCGCGACCTTTTCCGCCTCCTCGTCACCCACGTCAGCGGCATCGGGCCCAAGACCGCGCTCGACGTGCTCTCGGGCATCTCCGTCACCAGCTTCAAAGCCGCCGTCGTCGCCGGCGACGCCGCCGCGCTCGCCCGCACCAAAGGCATCGGCAAAAAGACCGCCGAGCGCATCATCGTCGAGCTGAAAGACAAAGTCGGCATCGCCGCCGCCTGGGAAGCCGCCAGCGCCGCCCACGCCCCCACGCCCGCCGAGACCCTCCTCAACGACGCCGTCCTCGCCCTCATCGCCCTCGGCTACAAACAGGTCGAGGCCCACAAAGCCGTCAAAGCCCTCCAGGAAAAGGCCGGCGGCACCGCCACCACCGAGGAACTCATCCGGCAGGGGTTGAAACTGCTGCTCTGAAAAAAGGATGAGGTATGAAGGATGAGTGATGAACCGGAACATTCATACCTCATCCTTCATCACTCATACCTCAACCCTCTCCCCATCCGCATGAATTCCGAAAAGCCCCACTCCCTCGGCAGCCTCGCCACCCGGATTGTCTGCACGCTCATTGGCGTGCTGCTGCTTTATTTGCTCGGATACGGCCCTGCCTATTATATTGGTGTTCGCTACGATGGAAGATGCCGTGACTTGATTCTCAAGCTATACGATCCCCTATCCGAGGTGAAGATGCCTCTGCCATTGGAGCGGGTCTTGTACGAATACGTGCAATGGTGGATGAGGCTTGGTGCCAAACATGGGGCCGCCCATGATTACGAAATCCAAATCCCGCCCGCGACGCCCTGACGCCACTCCCCTGAGCGCCGCGCGCCGATGGATTCCGCCCAGCCACCCTCCCTCTGTAAAAAGCCCGCCTTCCTCTGTTAGGATACGGCCTTTTCCTGTGGAAAATGCACCTCCATCCGCCTCAGACGGACCTCTTTTTGCCGCAGATGCACCTCCATCTGCGGCGGATGGAACTCCGTTTGCCACAAATGGACGCCCGATTGCCGTAGTCGGAACTCCATCTGCGGCAGTTGGAACTCCGTTTGTCGCAGATGGAGCTGCATCTGTCGCAGACGGAGTTCCACCCGCCGCAGATGGAGCGGCATCTGCCGCAGATGGAGCTGCATCTGCCGCATTCGAGGGCTCATCTGACGCGGAGGAAGCTTCCTTTTTTTCAGATTAAGCACATCATTTCCCAGAGAAGAGTCGATTTTACACCGCCCGCCATGCCCACCGCCCAAGACCGCCTCGCCGCCCTCCGCGCCGCCCAGCCGCCGGAGGGGCTTTTTGCCGAAAAGGACTGGCTCCTCACGCCCGAGCCCTTCGTCATCAGCCCCGCGCTCGCCGGGCAGCTCGAAAAACTCGGCCACCGGCTGAACCTCTTCCAGCGCGCCTGCAACGAGCTTTACCACCGCTCCGTGGCCGGCAAGCAGCCCGCCTG
>JANXWQ010000284.1 GCA_025351065.1 Chthoniobacter sp.
CCAGGCCGCCCGCAAACGGCTCATCAGCGCGGACGTGGTGGTGATGAACCACACCCTCTTTTTCATGAACCTCGGCGGGCTCGCGGAGCAGGAGGAAGGCAGCGGCTATTTGTTCGCCAATGATTTCGTGATCTTCGACGAGGCGCACACCGTCGAGGGCGTGGCGGGCAAAATGATCGGTGTCGGCGTTTCGCAAACCAGCCTCCGCTACGCCCTGCGGCGGCTCTACAATCCCGACACGAAGAAGGGCCTCTTCCAAGTGCATCGCAACGTGGACGGCGTGAAAGCGACCGCCGCGCTGCTCGGCTGTGTGGACACCTTCTTCGACAAAGTGGGCACGCGCGCGGACTTCAAAAAAGGCCGCGAGTTCCGCGTGCGCCAGCCGGACTTCGTCGAAGACTCCCTCACCGCCGAGCTGGCCAAAGTGCAGACCCTCGTGGTGCAAACGCTCAAGGGCCTAGAGGACGAAATCGCCAAGGCCGAGCTGCAAGACCTCGGCCGCCGCCTGCGCGATGCCCGCGCCGGCATCGCCACCTTTCTCAAACAGGACGCCGAGGATCACGTCTATTGGGTCGAGCGCACCGGCAAGACCCAGCAATTCCACGCCCTCCACGCCGCGCCCGTGGACGTGGCCGCGTATCTCCGCGCCCTGCTTTTTCGCGAAGACCACTGCTGCGTGATGACCAGCGCCACCCTCTCCGTCGGCAGCGCCGCCCTCGATTATTTCCGCACCCGCGTCGGCGCGGACGAGGTCGAGGCGCGGCAAATCGGCAGCCCCTTCGACTACGAGCGCCAGATGCGCCTCTATATCACCCGCAAGATGCCCGACCCCCGCGACGCCGGCTACGAAGCCGCGCTCGCCGAGCGCATCGAGCACTTCATCGGCATGAGCAAAGGCCGCGCGTTCGTCCTTTTCACCAGCTACAAAACCATGTCCGCGCTGGCTTCCGCGCTGCGCGAAAGGCTCGACGACCTCGACTACAAACTCCTCGTCCAAGGCGAGGGCCTCCCCCGCCACCGCCTCCTCGCCGAGTTCAAGCGTAATGATCGGCACGTCCTCTTCGGCACCGAGAGCTTCTGGAGCGGCGTGGACGTGCCCGGCGAAGCGCTCAGCAACGTCATCATCACCCGCCTGCCCTTCGCCGTCCCCGACCACCCGCTCATCGAGGCCCGGCTCGAGCTCATCCAGGCGCAAGGCGGCGACGCCTTCGCCGAATACTCCCTCCCCGAAGCCATCCTCACACTGCGCCAGGGCGTGGGCCGCCTTATTCGCACGCAGCAGGACACGGGCATCGTCGTCATCCTCGACCCCCGCGTGCTCACGAAAAACTACGGCTCCGCGTTTTTGAAAGCGCTGCCCAAGTGCCCGGTGGAAATCGTCTGAGGGCGCGGCGCCTGCGGGCCGAAGAAAATACACCGCCGCCGCCTGCCCCAAAGCCGCAGCCCCGGCTGCGCCCGGCGGGCCGGCCAGCGCCCGCTACACCCCGCGCACCGTGAGCTGGAGGGGCTGGCTGAGCTGGCCGAAGTCCGCGCCTTTCGCAAATCGAACAGCCAAAGTTTTCTAAGCGGTGCGAAGCATGTTACCAGCGCATTGGTTGGTGGGGGTATCGTCCAGGGCCAGATAGCTCGTCGTGAAGCCACCTTGGTGGAGAATTCCGGCGCGCTGGCGCATGCGCGTGAACACCATCAGCGATCCGACGTAAATGAAGACGCCGGTCGTGATGATTTGGATCATTGCTCTCATCTGACGCTTACTTTTTCTCCACCACGGCCACGCCGGGCGGGTGAAGGAGGCCGTAGTTCAGGAGCAGGGTGCTGTCGTCCCAGATGCCGGGTTTGTCGGTGTGCATGACTACGGCGATGACTTCGCGGTGGTCGCGGAGCAGGGCGCTGACGAGCACCTGCTGGGCGGGGATGGTGTAGCCGGTTTTCACGCCGGTGCAGCCGGGGAGGCGGTCGAGGAGGCGGTTGTGGTTGGTGAGCGGGTTGACGCCGAGTTCGGTGGTCCAGTTGTAAGTGCGGGTGCCGACGATCTGGCGGAAAAGCGGCTGCTGCATGGCGGCGCGGGCGATGAGGGCGAGGTCGCGCGGGGAGCAGTAGTGGGCGAGGTCGTGGAGGCCGTTGGGGGTGACGAAGTGGGTGCTTTTCGCGCCGAGTTCGGCGGCGCGGCGGGTCATCTTTTCGGCGAAGGCCTCGACGGAGCCGGCGTTGTCGCGCCCGAGGGCGTGGGCCACGTCGTTGGCGCTTTTGAGCATGAGGCCGTAAAGCATCTGCCGCCGGGTGAAGCACTGGCCGGGCTTCAGGTTCAGGCTGCTCTCGCCGACTTTGCTGTCTTCGAGGGTGCATTCCACTTCCTGGTCGAGGTCGCCGGCCTCGATGACGAGGAGGGCGGTCATGATCTTCGTGGTGCTGGCGGGGAACTGCGGCTCGTCGGCGTTCTTTTCGTAGAGGGCCGCGCCGGTGAAGGCGTCGATGACGATGGCTCCGCGGGCGGCGAGCGGGAGCCCGGCGGTGTCGGCCTGCGCGAGGATTTGCGCGAGGTCTTCCATGCGTGGGCGTGGGGTGGCTCCGGGGCGGACGGTGGCCGGGGTCGGGGGCACGCCGGTTTCATCAGCCGGCTCGATCCTGGTGACGGGCGGTTTTTTCCGCGCAGCGAAAAGCGACGCCGGCAGCGCCGCGAGGGCGGCGGCGGCGAGGAGTGCAAGGCTACGGGAGTATCTGGCCATCGATCATGGTCCACGGAATCGGCTGGCGGTTGGCGACGATTTCCTCATGGACGGCGCGGAGGCTACCGGACACGGGGATGGCGATCAAGTCGGCGAGCGCGCCGGGCGAAATTTGCCCGAGTTTTTCGCGGCGGCGGAGGGCGCGCGCGGGGTTCACGGTCACGGTGCGGAGGAGCTGCTCGGGCGTGAGCCAGGGCTCGGTGGCGGAGAGCGTGCGGAGTTCGTCGAAAAGGCTGAGCGAGGTGGTGCTGGCGAGGCTGTCCGTGGCGGTGCAGAGATTCACGCCCAGGTCGTGCAGCCGGCGGTATTGAAAAGGCGTGTGGCTGAAGTAGCGGTGGCTGCCGGGGCAGTGGACGATGCTCGGGGTGCCGCCGCGCGGGATGCTGGCGAGGAGGGAAAAGTCGCCGTCGGTCAGCTCGTTCATGTGCGCGAGCAGCCAGCGCCCGTCGATGGCGCCGTTTTCCCAAAGCTGCGCGAAAGGCGTGGCGCGGCCGCAGTCGGTCATGGGCCGCTGGAGGTCGGTCATGAATTCGTAGAGCGGCCCGGCGGCGTCGCGAAACATGGCCATTTCTTCGCGCGACTCGGCGACGTGCGTGGTCAGCGGCATGGTGAACTCCGCGGCGCAGGAATTCGCGAGCTGGTAGAGCGAGAGCGACGCGGTGTAGGGCGCGTGCGGGCTGAGGCCGAAGCTGTCGAGCGTGCCGCCGCGATTTTGAAAAAAGGCGAGCGCGCCCGCGACCACGTCCTCCGTGGTGATGCGGTGGCGGATGTCGATCATCTCGTAAAACCACCACGTCCGCAGCGGCGACGGGCCGAGGCGGGTCATCAGCTCGGGAAAGGCCTCGATGTTTACCACGCTGGTCGTGCCCCATTTGCGCAGCTCGGCAAAGCCGCGCCGGATGGCGGCGAGGTAGTCGTCGCTGTCGAGGCTGCGCTTGAGCGCATTGATGCGGCGCACCCACGCGGTGAAACTTTTTGGCGGCGAGATGGCGTGGCGCATCATCGAGTAGTCGAGGTGGCAGTGCGCGTTGATGAGCCCCGGCAGCAGCGCGCAGTCGCCGAGATCGATCACCGGCCCCTCGGAAATCCACGCGAGGTCGGGCATCGTCCCGACGGCGACGATGCGGTTGCCCTCGATCGCGACGGCCCCGTTTTTGATCAGCGGGCCGTCCATCGTGACGACAGCGGAGGCGCGGACGATCATGGGGAAACCTCAGCTTTCTTCACGACCTCGCGCGCTTTGGCCACGAGCAGATTGCACGCTTCGTGGCAGAGCAGTGGCAGTCGGTCTTTGGTCAAAACCGGCGACTCGGGATTGGGCGCGGCGATTTCCCACAGCCGATGTTTCAAACAGCCCGCGCACACGCTGCCGATGAGCGCGCGCGCCTCCTCGTCGGCGAGCTTTTGCGTGACGCGATACATGCCCGTCTGCCGCCCGAGCGTTTCGCGCAGGACGACGGGCACGAGCTCGCCGCGCGTGTGGCTGAGCCAGACGCCCGTCATCGCGGGGTAGAAATAATCGAGCGCCACGCGGACGGCGGCGGCGTCCGGCAGCACCAGCCGCCAGCCGCGCACGAGGTTCGGCGCGGTCTTGAGCGGGCGGAAATTTCCCGCCGCGTCGAGATTCGCGAGCTGCCGCGCGGCTTCCGCATTTTTATGCAGCGCGAGGTCGGTGCGTCCGGCGTCCTCCGCGTGGCGCAGCTCCCAGCCCTCATGCACATGCGCGATGCGGATTTGGCCGAGGCTTTCGCCGCCGCGCACGAGCCAGTCGGCGAGCGCTGCTATGAGGTCGCGGCTCACGCGGTGTGGGCGGCGTCGAAGGCCGAGACCCGCTGCAAAATCACCTCGGCAAACAGCGGCTCGGTGCCGATGGCGCTGGCGTAGAAAAGCGTGCGTCTGCGCAGGTGATACGGGTTGCGCGCGAAGACCTCTTTGCCGCCCGCGCTCGCTGCGCCGGGCGATTCGCTGGCGAGGCCGAGCAGTACGGGAATGTCTTCGTAGCTGTGCAGTCCGTCCGAGATGAAAAACGGCACGACGACCACGTTCGGCTGCGTCGAGTATTCGTCCCATTTCGCGATCAGCGGCTCCTCCTCCATGTAGGCGCTTCGCACTTCCGCGTAGAGCCCGCGCGCGGCGATGCGCTCGACTTCGCGCTTCGCCGCGGCGGCGGAATTGTCGTTCAGATTTGTCCCGTGCCCGACGATGAAAAGACTCGTCCGCGCGGGATCAATGCCCGGCGCGATTTCCGCCGCGCGGCGCAGCAGCAGCTCGGTCATGCGCGCGTCATTGCCCACCGGCTCGCAGTACTTCACCACGCGCCCGCCGCGCTGCGTGACCGGTCCGGCGAGGTCGAGTTCGCGCGGGATCACGGTCTTCGTGAAGTAACCCTCGCTGATGAAATTCGGCACCACGTAGATGTCATCGCGATCCACCATGTGCAGCACCTGCCGGCAGCTCGGCTCTTCTTTCCAAAACGCGCAATGCACCTCGCCGAAAACCCCGCGCGCCCGCAGCGCCGAGGCGTGGTCGAAAGTGGGCGCGCTGGAGTCCGGGTTCACGGTCGAGCCGTGGCCGATGATGACGAGGGCGCTGTCGGGTTTGGAAAGCATCGCGAGAGCGGTGTGCGTAGTTCCTACGTTTGGCGAAGTCCAACGGATTTCCCGCACTCTTCCCCTTCCTCCTGCTCCTAATCTTCCTCCAAGCCCAGCGAGGAAGACTCAGCGGTCGGGCATGCCTCGGGTGGGCGTGGATTGAGCAAGGCGCCAAGCACCCGCCGGCGAGTAAATTCAACACCTCTTGTTTTCCGCCCGCGGCCTGCCAAGGATGGGCCAAAGTTCCTGCTGTGCCTGCTCCGCATGTCTGATCCCGATCCCACGATCCCGACCGCAAAACCGTCGTCAGGCGGGACAGACTCTTCTCCATTGGGCCAGAGCGCGATCGACCTGACGGATACACAAATGCAGGAGGCGCTGGCACCGGAGACGCGCAGCGCTGCGCCCACGGTTTTGCGTGGCTGGCAGCCGCCCACCGTGGCGGAGCTGCAGAGGATGCTGCCGCAATATGAAGTGCAGCAGTTTCTCGCGCGCGGCGGCATGGGAGCGGTTTACAAGGGCACGCAGCTGAGCCTCGACCGCTGCGTGGCCATCAAAATTTTGCCGCCGGGCATCGAGGACGAGGACGTGCATTACGGTGAGCGTTTCAAGCAGGAGGCCAGGGCGATGGCGAAGTTCAAGCACCCCGGCATCGTCGCCGTGCATGATGCGGGCGAGACGCCGGACGGACTGCTTTATTTCATGATGGAGTTCATCGAGGGCACGGACGTGGCGCAGCTCGTGGCGGCGCAGGGGAACCTTCCGGTGGCGCAGGCTCTTTCCATCACCGCGCACATCCGCGATGCCTTGGCCTACGCGCACAGCCGCGGCATCGTGCATCGCGACATCAAGCCCGCCAACATCATGCTCGAAGCCGACGGCGCGGTGAAAGTCGCCGACTTCGGACTCGCCAAAGTCGTGGCGCAGGAAAGCGCCGCCCTCACGCGCAGCGACATGTCGCTGGGCACGCCGGATTTCATCGCGCCGGAGACCATGATTCCAGGCCTCAAGGTGGATGCGCGCGCCGATCTCTACGCGGTGGGTGTGATGCTTTACCAGATGCTCACCGGCCGCATCCCGCGCGGGCGTTTTCAGCTTCCCTCGGGAGTCCGGCCGGAGATCGACCTGCGCCTCGATGCCATCGTGGACAAAGCCATGCAGCCGGACCGCGAACAGCGCTACGCCTCGGCGACTGAGCTGAAGGCCGACTTGGAGCGCGTCATGGAAAGTGGCGCGCATCCTCCAGTCCGAGATGAGCCAGCTGCCGGCAAAGCCGCGACGAGAGCTAAGGCGGGCCGGAGTTACCGCACTCCTCTCATCATCGCAGTCTTCACCATCGCCGGCGTTGCCGGCGGATTGCTTATCTGGAAAGGCGGGAGCAGCCGCGCGAACAATTCTGCCAAGGCACAAGCATCACCAGACACGTCAACCGCCGCCGAGCGAGTTATCGACCTGCTCGCCCTCGTGGACGTGAAGCGCGATGCCATCGCCGGTGCGTGGTCGCGCACGGTGGACGGTCTCGTGGTGCAGAAGTTGCCGGACACCGCCAGCGGGCGCGGGCGTTTGCAACTGCCCTTCGAGGCCCCGGCGGAATATGACTTCGACATCGAGTTCACTCCGGGGGACGGCGGCGGTTATCTCGGCCAGGCTTTGTCCGGAGCGGGACATCCCTTTGCCTGGATCATGGATCAGCGAGTCAGCATCGGCACAAAGGCCGGGTTTGAAATGCTGCATGGCAAACCGCTGTGGGACAACAGCGAGGCTTCGGTCCTGAGAAAGCAACTGCTGACCACCGGCCAGCGGCACGTCTCGCATGTGGAGGTTCGCCGGGGCAAGGCTCTCGGTTTCCTCGATGGCGAGAAGCTCGTGCAATGGGGCAGTGGCAGCAGCGACTTCAAACAATTCGACGTGACGCCTGACAGCGCCATGCGCGACGCCCGGCATCTCGGCGTCATCGCATCGGATCGCGCGGTCACGTTTCACAAGATCACCGTGCGGGAAATCCGCGGCCCCGGTTTCCAGATTCCCGCCGCCGCGCCATGACTCCCTCCGCGAAGGACGGCCGCTTTCCCACCACCCACTGGACACTCATCCGGCGGCTGAAAAGCGACGACGCCGACGTCGCGCGCCGCGCCCTGGATGATCTGTGCGGACAATATCATTACCCGCTCTACTGCTACATCCGCCGCCGCGGACTGGCCCACCATGATGCACAGGATGCGCTGCACGACTTCCTCAGCAAGCTCTTGCGGCTCGGCTCCTTTGCGGAAGCGGACCAGCAGAAAGGCCACCTGCGCGCCTTTCTCAGTACGGCGCTGAATCGCTTTCTGATCAACTGGCATGAAGGGCACGCCCGCCAGCGCCGGGAAGTAAGCACCGACTCGGAGCAGTTCACCGCGGTGGATGAAGACCGCTATCTGCGGGAAAAATTCGACGCGCGGGACACTCCCGACCGCGTCTTCGAGCGCAAATGGGCGCAGGAGCTGATGCGCCGCGTCTTCCAGCAGCTCGGAGAAGACTATGCTGAGCGCGGAAAGTCCGCTTTGTTCAAAACCCTTAAGCCCGTGATCTTGCGCGGCGGCAGTCTGCGCGGGGAAGACCCCGGCGCACTGGCCGCATCATTGGAGATGCAGGAGACCGCCTTGCGCATGGCGCTCTCCCGCCTGCTGCGGCACTACCGCACAGCCTTGGAAAACGAAGTGCGCCAAACGGTCGATGGCGAGGAGGAAGTAGCCGGAGAACTGGCTTATCTGCGGCAGTTATTCAGCGGTAGTTAAGCCATGCCGCCCGCACTCGCGGGGTGCCTTCGTCGATTATTTTGACGGATCTGGTTACAAACACGCATCACGCTGGTAAGCGTGGGCGTGTGTCTCCATCCGTGACTAACCACCCTTCGGTTCCACCACTGCGAGACTCCCTATTTTTCCACTTTTTAAGTCAGCCACACCATCGAGCCATGAAAACCAAAGCCATCCTGTCCTCTGCCGCCCTGATCCTCGCCGCCGCCTTGTCCATTCCAGATCCTTGCCGTGCGGCGGATACGATTCACGGGATTAATACCGAGATAGGCGGCGGCCCATACGGTACCTTCAATCAGACCAGCACCGGCGGCTCTCTCAGTTCCTCCTTTACGAATGCCTACGGTCACGCCGACATGTCCGTGAGCCATGGGGCGGGCACCATCAATGACCATTCCATTGCGGATGGCGGCACGCGGGGACAGAACAGCGGAAGCCTGTCCTGGACGGACACGGTGACCATCAATCCCAGCGATTCGGCGCTCCTGGGCACCGGCGGAACGGCCATCTTCACTTATCACCTCACTGGCAGCATGACCGTCACGGGCGCTCCCAACACAGTCTACTATCACGTGCAACTGCCCAGCGGGAACGAACTCGCGGGGTTCTATCAGAACTCCTCGACTCTTTCGTCGGGAACGCCGATCTCGGATTGGTTCACGTTTACGGACGCCGTCTTCTTCAACTTCGGCACCCCCTTCAGCGTGACGACGAGCCTCAGTGGAGCAGCGGCCCTTGTTGTTGGTGCCCCGACCACTGGGGACGTTCACCTTTCGCGCCGCGTCGGCGGCATGAGCGTCGTTAATGGCGGAGGCCCGGTGAACTTCACGTCCACTTCCCCCACCGGCTCGTCGGCCGGATTGAGTGTCCCCTCCGGCGGCTCCTTTGGAGGACTCACCGTGACGAACACGTCGCCGTTCAGCCACGGCTCGACCGCGAGTCT
>JANXWQ010000312.1 GCA_025351065.1 Chthoniobacter sp.
CGCGGTGGCAAAAGCCGTCGTGAGCTGCGCGTGCAGATGCGTGTAGTAGATCGGCGCAAAGGCGGGGAACTTGAAGAATGCGTTCAAGACCACGGCCGGCCCGTTGGCCGCCGCGTCATCCTTGTTTATCATGCG
Organism: Chthoniobacter sp.; assembly: GCA_025351065.1. Taxonomy (GTDB): domain Bacteria; phylum Verrucomicrobiota; class Verrucomicrobiia; order Chthoniobacterales; family Chthoniobacteraceae; genus Chthoniobacter. The sequence goes on from JANXWQ010000312.1 coordinate 136, forward strand.
GTAAAGCCCATGCGTCTGCGGCGTGCCCGCAGCGGTGTCGCCCTGGTTGCAGATGGTGTCGAGGTCGTAGGGCACAAACTTCGCGCGGGGGTCGGTCTTGCCGAGGTAGAGGTAAAAGTCGTCGCCGTAGCCGTTCGAGATGTTCGTCTCCGTGTTGTCGATGATCGTCTGCACGGCGAAAAAGCGCATCCATTCCTCCACGTCTACTTTGGCCTCCACAGCGGTCTGATAATCCGCGTCGTAGGTCGTGCTGAAATCCGCGGCGGAATGGCCTTTGGCGAGCGTCTGCGTGAGGGCGATGAGATCGCTCCAGTCATCCTCGCTCGAGTTGGTGTGCTTGAACCAGACCGTGCGGTAGGGATCGGCCGGCGTCTGCCCGGTCGTGCCCACGTTCGGCGCCTTGTAGGTCAGGTCGCCCTCCGACATCGTGTTCACTGGCACGGTGAAATCGTAGCGGGACGAGCGGTAGATGTTGCCTGAGCTGTCGATGGGGAAATGGTGTGCGGCAAAGGCGCTGTCCTGCACCTCGTTCGCGACATAAAAGCCGAAGCTCGGAGTGCCGGCATTGATTGCGTTCGCGGCATTCCAGCGCACCTGCACGGGGCGCGATTCCGGCCCGGCGAGCCCCGCTTTGCGCAACAGCGCGCTGCCGAAAAGCTGCGAATACGTGTACTGCGTGTTGAGGTTGAGCGACGTGATTTTTTGCCAGGTATCGGCGTTGGGGAAGACCACGTTGAAACCCTCCGGCAGTTTCTTGCGGCTGCCGTGGCCGCGGTTGCGCACGCCCGCGAGGTAGCGCAGCTCGCTGCCGGTGCCGTCGGTGGTGATCCACGTCGTGTTGAAATCTGCGTGGCTGTAGCTCTGGTCGGCGGCGGTTTCGCCGGTGCCGTACGGATACGGCGCGGCGGGCGAGGTGGCATTAATCTGCACGAGTTCCACCTTGTCCGCGGGCTTCATCACCATGCGGTAAATCGGCTGCGCGGCGGCATACACCGTGTCATCCACCTGGTAGAGGCAGTTCTGCGTCTGCACTGCCGTTAGCGTTTCATCCAGCGCCGGCGCGGGCCAGGTGCGCGTGTGGTTTCCCGCGTCGCGCGCGTCGAGGTAAAACTCGATGATCGCGCTGTTCGCCTGGGCCGGGATCGACACGCCATAGACGCCGTCGCCCGTCAGCGCATCGCCGTGCGCGCCGTCGTCAAACATCACCGCCGTCGTGAACGCCGGATCGGTGTAAGGCGAAACGGTCGCACATACCCGCCAGTGCAGCGTCACCACCGGCACGCTCGCTTCGTCGTTCACCACCTTGGCCGTAATCGTCACCGCGTCGTTGTGCGTCGGCACGAACGGGAAGTGGGCCACGTTCAGGATCTCCGGCGCGATGTCGCCCGCGGTCACGGAATTCGCCGCGCCCGGCGTCCCGTTCACCACGGTGCTCGCCTTCCAGTTCTGCCCGCTGGCGTTGGGAAAATTCGCGTTCACCAGCTCGATTGATTTGCTTTTCGCGTACGGATCGGTCAGCGCCTGGTTTTGAAAAACCGGCGTCGAATTCGTCCCGCCGTCCGCCGGCGAATCCCACGTCCACCCACGGTGGCCCCAGTCCGCAAAGTAATCCCGCCTCCGCACGCCCCAGTCGCCGTCGTCCGCGTAGCTCACGTCGTTGATCGGCGTGCCAGCCGCATTCACCAGGACGATGTGATCCGCACTGTTGCTCAGGATGCCGCCGTTGGGCTGCACCAGCCCCGCCACCACCGTCTGCCAGCCCGAGGACGCGATGTAATTCGCCACCGCCGGATACTTCGCGTGAAACACCGCCGGACTCGCCGTGACCACGAGAAACGCGCCCGCGCCGATCATCGTCCCCGCCGGAAAGGTGTAGCGCACACCGCTCGTGATCTTCCACCCGCTCACGTCCACCGCCACCGCGCCCGTGTTGTAGAGTTCGATGTATTCCTCCGTCGTCAGCTCGGACGCCGGGTGATACATGATCTCATTGATGACCACGGCGGCGCGGCCCGGCAGGGCCAAAGCAGCGAGAAACAACAGGACGAAGATGCGGAGGGAGTATTTCATCGGGGATAAGACTGGACTCTAAACGCGATGCCGTGATTCGCATCCGATATGTCAGGTTTGTCACACTTCACCCCACTCGCACCTGCGGTCAGTCGCACAGCGGAGCGCCGGTGGACGGGACGGCCAGCATCCCTTGCAGCGCCGCCAGACCCACCGGCTTTTGCAGATAGCCCGCGGCCCCGCAACCGCTGAGCAGCGGGTGGTCGCTCTCCATGCGGCCGGAGATGAAAATGACCTTCGTGTCCGGCTTCCGGCTGAGCAGCGCATGGCAGACGGTCAGGCCGTTGCAGCGCGGCATCAGGATGTCGAGCAGCACCGCATCCGGCTGATAACGGGCAAAGCTGCGGATCACCGCCAGCCCGCCGTCCGAGACCGTGGCCACCACCTCATGCCCGCAAGCAGCGACACACTCCGCCAGCACCAAAGCGAGATCCCGGTCATCGTCGGCAACAAGGACACGCATGGCTGGGGGGCCGGGAAAAACTACGCCGCCAGCAGGAACTTCCGCACCTCGATGAAGGCCACCATTTCCAGGAGATCGTCCACATGGAAAGGCTTCGTCAGGATCGTCCCGTTCACGCTCTCGATGAATTCGTTGACCTTCTGATTGCCCCGGTGCCCGGTCATGAAAACGAAGCGGTCGCACAGGTGCGGGCGCATGCGCTCCACCGCGCGGAAAAACATATCGCCCGGCAGCGTCGGCATCATCATGTCGCAGAGGATGACCTCAAAATCGCCCGCCAGCACCTTGTGCACACCCTCCACGCCATTGACCACGGTCTCGACCGCAAAGCCGCTCTCGCGCAGGAAATCGCCCATGATTTCGCCAAACGCCGCATCGTCCTCCAGCATCAGAATCCGCTTCGCCGCAGGCTTCGCCGCGTCCGTCGGCGCGTGCAGCCGGATGGAGGGCGGCAGCGAGGCGGCGGGCGGCTCGGGGGCTTTCTGCGTGGTGAAATCGACAGTCGCGATATTGGCGGGTAGGCTCATAAGGTGCAGGAGGTTTTGAGTCCTGTGGAAAGCAGCCCGTGTGCCGGTAAGCCCCGCCATTTTGTTAATGGCGCACCTTGGTCGATCGCTGCATTTTTTTGAAAACGCAAAGGCGCAGAGAGCGCAGCGAGGATTGCGCCGCCCACCCTCAGCGTCCTTTGCGCCTCTGCGTCTCTGCGTTAAAAAATAACCGTCCCGCCATTTCCGGCGATCTGCGCCCGCCTGCTACGCCCGGAAATCCGCCGCGATTCGTGATTGGAAGTTTCGCCGCACGCAGCCACATTGCCCCGCCATGAAACTCCTCCCCGTGCTCGCCGCCGCCCTTTTCACCACCCCCCTGCTCTCCGCGCAGACGCCCGGCGCAGCCACCCCGGCCCCCGCCGCCACGCCCGCCGGTGCCGTCGCCATCCCCATGTGGCGGGCCAACCTCCCCGGCGGCAGCTACAGCGTGGCCGTGCGCGCCATCGTCTCCGTCAGCACCCACGAGTACGTGGTCGATGGCGCGGCCCGCGTCACCGAGTGCAACATCGACACCACGGGCGCGGCCCTCGTCCGCTTTTACTACCTCGAACCCAACACCATCAGCGCCCCCGCCGGCTTCGGCGCGGCCACCGTCGAGAAAGCCCAGCAACTCCTCCAGGAAGGGGCCGACAAAACCGGCCAGGCCGCCGACGCCTGGAAAAAAGTCCTCAAAAGCTACCCCACCACCACCCACCAGCGCACCATCGAATACCGCCTCCCCAGCAAAGACGCCGTGCAAAAAATCTTCGACAGCGCCGAAGCCGCCTT
>JANXWQ010000323.1 GCA_025351065.1 Chthoniobacter sp.
CACTCCAGTGGGCAGGCGGAGCGCCCGCCCTACAGGCCACCACGTCGGCCTAGGAGTTTTGGAAAATCGCGAGGATTTCCTCGGGCGAGCCGGCGGCGCTTAGACGGTCGCGGGTGCTGCGGTCGTTGAGGAATTTGGCGATGGCCGCGAGGGTGCGGAGGTGGGTCTGGAACTGGTCCTTCGGCACGACGAACAGGACGATGAATTTCACGGGCGCGTTGTCGAGCGAGTCAAACTCGATGCCGGTGGACGAGCGGCCAAACGCGGCGACGACTTTTTCCACCCGGTCCGACGAGGCGTGGGGAATGGCGATGCCGAAGCCGATGCCGGTGCTCATGGTTTCCTCGCGCTGCCGGAGCGCAGCGAGCACGGTGTCGCGGTCGGCGGGTTTCACCTGGCCCTGGGCGACGAGCAGCTCGACCAGCTCCACGATGGCGGACCACCTTTCCGTGGCTTTCATGTCCGGGAGGATTTGGTGGACGGTGAGTAGGTTGCCGAGCGTCATTCGTGAGAAAGAGTGATCCTTTTGGAAAAGTGGGCGCGAATCTAACGCCCGTGTTTTTGATGACAAGCGCCATTTGGGCGGTGCGCGCGGGACGCAAGTCTTCCTCGTCAAGGCGGGGCGCGGGCGCTAATTCAGCGCGGATGAAAATCCTCTTCACCGGCAGCGAAATGGATCCGCTCGCGCGCACCGGCGGGCTGGGCGATGTGCTCGAAGCGCTGCCCGCCGCGCTCGCCGCGCAGGGCCATGAGGTGAGCGTGGTGCTGCCGTGCTACCGCGGGCTGCTCGAGCGGGCACGGGACACGGGGGTGAAGGTGACGGTGCAGGTCGGCGCGTACCGGCACACGGCGGAAATTTGGGAATGTACCGCGCCGAATGGCGTGCAGGTTTTCCTCGTCCGGCGCGACGAATACTTTGATCGCGCCGGGCTCTACGGCGAGGCGGGGCGCGACTTCGCGGACAATGCGGAGCGCTTCATTTGGTTCTCGAAAGTCGTGGTTGAGCTGGCGCGGCGGATTGTGCCGCCGCCGGAAATCATCCATGCGCACGACTGGCAGACGGCGCTGGTGCCGGTGCTGGTGCGCGAGCGGCGGCTGCCGTTCAAGACGGTGCTGACGATTCACAATCTCGCGTATCAGGGCAGTTTCTGGGGGCCGGATTTCGGGCTGACGAATCTGCCGGGCGAATACTTCACGGCGACCGGCGTGGAGTTTTACGGGCGGCTGAATCTGCTCAAAGGCGGCATCCTTTTCGCGGATGCGATCACTACGGTGAGCGAGCGCTACGCGCGGGAAGTCCAGACGCCGGAGCAGGGCAGCGGACTCGATGCGGTGGTGGGAGAACACGCGGCGAAGCTCACGGGGATTTTGAATGGCGCGGATTACGCGGTGTGGAATCCGGCGACGGACAAGCTGCTGCCAGCGCGGTTTTCGCCGGACGATCTGGCGGGCAAGGCGGTCTGCCGCGAGGCGCTGCTGCACGAGTGCGGGCTGCTGCCCGCGCCGCGCGGGCCGGTGCTGGCGATCGTCTCGCGTCTGGCGCAGCAAAAGGGCATCGACCTGCTGCTGCCGCTGCTCGACCGGATGCTGGCGGATGACGTGCGGCTGGTGATCCTCGGCGAAGGCGAGCCGGCGTACGAGCGCGAGCTGTTCGTCGCGAGCAAGCGGCATGTGGGCCGTTTCGCCTTCCGGCAAAGCATGGACGAAACGCTGGCGCACCTGATCTATGCAGGCGCGGATGGGTTTCTTGTGCCGTCGCATTTCGAGCCGTGCGGGCTGGGCGCGATGTATGCGCTGAAATACGGCACCGTGCCCATCGCCCGCGCGACGGGTGGGCTTTACGAGACGATTCAAGACTACGATCCGACGACGGAAACCGGGCACGGCCTGGTCTTTTTCGACGAAACGCCGGAGGCGCTGTGGGACGCGATCATCCGCATGAAACGCCACTTCGCCGACCCGCTGCGCTGGCAGGCGCTGATGCGGCGGGCGATGCGGTGCGACTTTTCGTGGGCGAAGGCGGTGCCGGGATACGAGGCAGTTTACCGGCGGGTGCTGGGAGGCAAATGAGCCACGGATGACACGGATGAAACACGGATCAAGAATCCTAAATCCGTGTCTATCCGTGTTTATCCATGGCTAAAAATTCCTGATGCTTCCGCATCTGACCACGCTCATCCCCGGCCCGCGCTCGCTGGCGTTGGCGGCAAAACTGCGTCGCCATGAGTCGCGCAATGTCACGTTTCTGGCGGACGATTTCCCGATTTTCTGGCAGCGCGCCGAGGGCGTGAATGTGTGGGACGCGGACGGGAACCGGTTTCTCGATCTCACGTCGGCCTTTGGCGTGAGCGGGCTCGGGCACACGAACGCGGCGGTGCGCGCGGCGCTGGTCGCGCAGTCGGGCGAACTGCTGCACGCGATGGGTGATGTGCATCCGACGGAGCTGAAAGCGGAGCTGTGCGCACGGCTGAGCGCACTGACCTACGAGCGCTGGGGCGCGGGCGACGGGAAGACGGTGCTGAGCAGCTCCGGCTCGGATGCCGTGGAGACCGCGCTGAAAACGGCGTTGCTGCGGACGGGCAAGGCGGGCGTGATTGCGTTCACGGGCGGGTACCACGGGCTCGGGCTCGGGGCGCTCAGCGCGATCGGACTGCCGTATTTTCGCGAGCCGTTTCGCGCGCAGCTCAAGGACTTCGCGACGCTGCTGCCATATCCGGCGGAAAGGGGCGGGCTGCCGGGCGGTTTGCGCGGGCAGATCGAGGAGACGATTCGCGCGGGCGGGATCGGCTGCGTCCTTGTTGAGCCGGTGCAGGGTCGGGGCGGGTGTGTGGTGCCGCCGCGGGAGTTTCTGCCGATGTTGCGAGAGGTCTGCGATACGCACGGGATGCTGCTGATCGCCGATGAAATTTACACCGGCTTCAACCGCACCGGCGCGCTCTTTGCCTGCGAGCACTCGGGCGTGGTGCCGGATCTCATCTGTCTCGGCAAGGCACTGACCGGCGGTTTCCCGCTCTCGGCCTGCGTGGGCCGCGCGGAGGTCATGGACGCGTGGCCGGAATCCTCCGGCGAGGCGCTGCACACGAGCACTTTTCTCGGCAACCCGCTCGGCTGCGCGATGGCGCTCGCGTCTTTGGCGCAGCACGACGACCCCGCGCTCGCCGCGCATGTCCGCGAGCGTGGGGCAAAACTGCGCGCCGCGCTGGCGGCGCTCCGTTCACCGCACCTCGGCGAAATCCGCGGCCTCGGTCTGATGCTCGGCGTCGAACTCATCGAGCGTACCGAAGACTGTAGGGGAAGCTGCCAGCTTCCCCAGTCCCCCGACCACCCACCGGGGGAATCTGGCAGGTTCCCCTACAGCCGCCCGGCCACTGCGCTCGCCATCGCCATCATCAAACACGCCCTCCGCGACGGCCTCCTACTCCTCGCCGATTCCCCGACGAGCAACGTCCTCAGCTTCACCCCACCCTTCGCCATTTCCGACGACGAAATCGCCTTCACCGCCGCCCGGCTTCAGGAATATTTGACGCTCTTGCCCGGCTCCATCTCGTAGTTCAGCACCAGCCGGTCGGTGGTGTGCGGCTTCATCACATCGGCGATGAACTTCATGTAAATCGCGTCGTCCTCGGTCATCGCGAGCTTTTCCATGGACTCAAAATCGAGCGCTACAAAGAACGGCCACTCGCATTTCGGGTCGATGTTTTTCCCGCAGCGCACGCTGAGCACCTCTGGGATTTTGAGTAGGCTCATGCGCGTGGTCATCATGAGTTCTTCCAGTTTGGCCAGGGTGACTTCGGGCTGGAGTTTGCAAAGGGTGATGTGGTGGACCATTCGGGTGAAATCAGCTCTTCCAGTCGAGCGCGCCTTTCATGATGGCATAGACGTAGCCGACGGTGAGGATTCCGACAAAGCTGAGCATGCTGAAAAAGATGGTCGCGGCGTTGCCCTGCGCGACAAAATCGCGATAGACCACGGCCCACGGATACATAAAGACGATCTCGATGTCGAAAAGGATGAAGAGCATCGCCACGAGGTAAAACTTCACGCTGAACCGGGGCTGCGCCGCGCCCTCGGCGGGCATGCCGCATTCGTAGGCGGAATCCTTGGCCTTGTTGGTCTTGGCGGATTTGCCCAGCAGCACGCTGGTGATGAGCGCGCCCGCGGCAAAGCCGATGGCGACGATCACTTGAAGGAAAATCGGAAAGTATTCTCTCATGTCCCTGAGTGAGCCCGGAAAAACGCCTTACGCCGTCGCCGCGGCGGCTGCGAGGGGGACTTTCGGCGGGAAGGTTTCCAGCGTGGCGAGAACCTTGGGGATGCCTTTGTACTTCTTGGCTTCCTTTTTCACCATGCCGCGGGAAACGAGGTTCTGGAGCTTCTCATAGGCGCGCAGCCGGAGCATTTCCTCGCCGCCGCTGGCCGCGTTGCGGGCCTTGAGCTTGGCGTGGACGACCTCGAAGAGATCCTTGAACTCGAAATTGGTTTTCGACATCAGCGCGGCAGCCAGTTCTTCAGTGACCAAATCAGGAAGCCGGCGGGAGAAAGCGGTTTTCTTGTGCATAGGCATAGGGCGCGCAGGGTAGCACATCTTCGGCTGCCCACGAACGAAATTTTCCGCAGGCCGTTATTTTGCCGGGTCGGTTTCGGGGGCGGGCTCGGGTTCCGGCGGAGACGGGGTGGGGGCGGGGGTGCCGAGGAGGGTGGGATCGAGTTTGAGGCCGTTGGCGAGGGTGCTTTCGAGCATGGGGTAGGCGGCATACAGGCCGCCGCCGGCGGCGGCGATGAGCACCTGGTTGAAAGTGAGGGTGCCGACGGACTGCACAAGCGTCCCCTCGGCGGTGGTGCTCTGGGTGTAAAGCGAGGGCGCGAGGTGGCGGCTGATGGTCTCGGTGCCGGGGAGTTTGCCCGCGTCGAGGTACTGGCCGAGGTCGGCGTTGAAGGCCAGCGACATGGCGAGCAGCGGGCGCAGCGTGCCGTAGCTGCGCTCGAACAGCGTCTTCATGTCCAGCTCCCCGAAGCCCGCGCTCGGCGCTTCCACCTCTTTGAGCGTCCACGCGCGCGGCGCGGCCTGCGGCCAGCGGGCGACCGCCATTTCCACGCCTTCCGGGCTGAAGCCGAGCACGAGGAACTTGTCCGTCAGCGCCAGCGCGGGCGAGATCGGCACGAGGCCTTCGCCGGGCGGGCTTTGGAAAAGCGTCACGCCGTCCTTTTCCGCGCGGCCCCAGGGCGGCGAGCCGGTGGCCTCGCCGGTGAGGACTTCCACGAAGGCCCGCGCCTTCGCCGGGTCGCGCACGTCGAGGCCGAGCACGGCCGAGGGCTGCGCGTCCTTTTGCGCCCAGTCGGCCACCACGCCCAGCTCGGGGCCGAACGCCTTCCCCAGATCCGCCCACGTCAGACCTTTTTCCGCCAGCGCCTTTTCCATCGGCGCGAGCATCGGCAGATAGCCGCCGACGAGCCCCGCCGAGTCGGGCATCTCGATTTTCTCCGGCAGTTTCAGCACGTAGGTCAGGAACGTGTCCGCCGTCTGCAAACCGAGCGCGTGCAGTGCCAGCTTCGGCTCCAGCACCCCGCCGGG
>JANXWQ010000343.1 GCA_025351065.1 Chthoniobacter sp.
CGGTGAGGATGTTGTTGAAGTCATGCGCGATGCCGCCGGCCAGCCGCCCCACGGCGTCCATCTTTTGCGCCTGGAGCAGGTCCTCCTCCAGCCGCTTGCGCTCGGTGATGTCGCGCGCGCTCGAGGACAGGCCGGTGACGCGCCCGGCATCGCCCAGGATCGGGGAGTCGGTCAGCGAGACGCTGATTTTTTTCCCGTCCTTGCGCAGCCGCACGCTCTCGTAGTTCGCGAGGCTTTGGCCGGCTTTCACCATGTTCAGCGTCTGCGGAAATTCATCGAGCCGCTCCGGCGGAATGAGCAGATGCAAAGGCCGCCCGGTGATTTCCTCCGCCGCGTAGCCGTAGATGCGCTCGGCGCCGCGGTTCCAGCCAGTCACGATGCCATCGAGCGTGCAGGCGATCATGGCGTCGTTCGAGTTCGCCACCACTGCGGCCAGCTCCGCGTTCACGCGCTCGGCTTCCTTGCGCTCGATGAGGTAGCTGAGCTGGCTGGCGATCGCGCCGAGTGTCTGCAGCAGCTCGTCGTCGGGCGGCGCGATCTTTGGGCTGAAAAACTCGAGCACATGGCAGACCTCGCCGCGCACCTCGACGGGCACGCCAAATGCCGACGCCATCCCGCACTCCCGCGCCAGCCGCGCATTTGGATAGCCTTCCGCCGTGGCGAGATCGGCGATCCATTGCGGCTCGCCGAGCTGCCACACCTCGCCCGCGAGCCGCTGACCGCGCCGGCACTCCAGCGCGGCGTTCGCCTTTTCAAACTCCGCGATCTCGATTTCCGGCTGGTTCCACACCTCCACGCAATGCAGCACCCCGGCGTCCGCATCCACGTCCCACACCGCGCCCATGTCCCACTCCAGCGTTTCGCAAATCGTGCGCAGCAACTGCGGCCGCGCCTCCTCCACACTCGCCGCGTCGGCGATGACCCGCGCCATCGCATACTGCAGCCGCCGCCGCTGCTCGCCCCACCACTGCACCGACACGTCCTCGACCGTGCCTTCGAGGTAAAGCAGCGCGCCGCTTTCATCGCGCACCGCATGCACGTTCTCGCGCACCCACAGCGTCCGCCCGTCGGCGCGGGTGATCTCGAACTCAAAGTTCGACACCACGTCATTCTGCCGCAGCGCCGCCAGCAGCGCCTCGCGCTGCGCGGGATCGACATAGAGCTGCGTGGCCACATCCGACAGCGCCGCCATCATCTGCTCCGGCGTGTCGTAGCCGTGCATCCGCGCCATCGCCTTGTTCGCCGTGATAAAACGCCCGTCCGGCGTCGTCTGAAAGATGCCCTCGACGGCGTTGTCGAAGATCGAGCGGTACTTCATCTCCGCTGCGCTCAGCCGCCCGAGGATGCGCTCCCGCTCCGCCGCCTCCACCTGCATCCGGCGGGCGCGTTGCCGGGAAAGCCACAGCGTCAGCGCCAGCGTCGCGATCAGCGTGGCCACCAGGCCGCCGGCCGCCATCACGAAGATCCCATTCACCCGTCCGTGCGCCTCCACCGTGATCTGGTGCAGCAGCCCCACTCCTGCCAGCAGGATGCTCAGAAACACCAGCGCGAGACCGATGGCGATGACATCGAACGACAGGCGTGTGGGTGGCGGGGCGGGGGGCGGGATTTGGGGCATGAAAAAACGGGGTGGCGGGTGCCGGCCAGCCCTTAACGCTGGCCGACGGCTTCCTCCACTAGAAATTCGCGGCCCGCCCAGTCTTGGCGGCATTTTTCTTGGCGCATCCCGCGCCCTTTCTAAAGTCCCCGCATGACCCCCGCCGCCGACGCCCTCCGCTCCATGGAAATCCCCGGCCTCGCCCGCTTCGAGCCCGGCGGCGGCGGGCTGACGCGCCTCGCCGTCACCACGCCGCTCGCCGAGGCCCATGTTTACTTGCACGGCGGGCACGTCACCCATTTTCAGCCGCGCGGCCGGGAGCCTTTTTTGTTTCTCAGCACGCGCAGCTTTTTTGAAAGCGGCCGCGCCATCCGCGGCGGCGTGCCGGTCTGCTTCCCGTGGTTCGGCCCGCGCGCCGGCCAGCCGGACGCCCCCATGCACGGCTTTGCGCGCACCATGCCCTGGCAGGTCGAATCCCTCGCCGTCGATGGCGACCAGACGGTGCTCGCCGTGCTCCGCCTCGACTCGGACGAAACGACCCGCGCGCACTGGCCTCACGACTTTGTGCTGCGCCACCACATCGTCATCGGCGAGCGCCTGACCATGATGCTCGAAGTCGAAAACACCTCGCGCGAACCGTTCCAATTCGAGGCCGCGCTGCACACCTACCTCGCCGTGGCCGACGCCCGCGCCGCC
>JANXWQ010000307.1 GCA_025351065.1 Chthoniobacter sp.
GTCGGGCGCGACTTTGATCGTGTCGAAGTTGTTGGCATCGCCACCGAAATACGTCGCGCCAAAGTTCCCCTCGGGCCGCTCGTCGATGTTCGTGACGCCCCAGTACTGGCCGTCCACGTAGAGGTGGTAGTAGCCCCCGCGGCTCGCCGCGTCACCCATCGCGAGCTGCGTGTCGCGGTTCCATTCGTCCTTCGCGTAGGTGTCGATAGAGCCGTCGCCGGGATCGAAGGACCACGAATAATTCTGTGCGTTGCGGATGTCGAATTTCACAAAGCTCTGCGCGCCCACGCCTTTGCCGAAGAGCGGAAAATTCAGCGTCGTCGGCCCGTAGATGTCGCGGAAAAACATGCGCCAGGCGTGCTTCGGATTGTCTGGGCTGCGGCTGTAGCCGCCGCGGATGCGCGTGCCGCAGTTCACGTTGAAGCCGGTCGTGCCATCGGGATAAATCAGCTCCAGCGAAGCCGCGCGCTCATACGCAATCGTGTCCTGGTAGGCGTTCACGTAGATGCCCGTGCTCGGGTCGAAAAGATTCGGCAGATCAGTGACGAGCGAGAGCGTGGGGATCGCCTGGAGGTCGGTCGCGATGGTCGCGTTGTACGGCGCCACGCTCACGATATTCGGGTCCATGCCGAAGTTCAAAAACTGCCCGTTGCGCCGGTAGCCGCTGCCGCTCGTGTCCGCGGCATCGACCGGCCATGTCGTCGTCGCCTGCGTCGCGCCTGTCGGATTCGTGACGGCCGGCGGCGTGCCCGTCGGCTCCTGCATCACGACATCGCCGACGAAAATGTAAGTCTGTGTGGTCGTGTCGCTCGGGTCCGCGCCCGTCTTGAACGCCGCGTAGCGCAGCACCGTCGTCTTGTTGATCGTGATCGGGCCGGCGTAGGTCGCGCTCGTCGCCGAAGCCAGCGTCGGCGTCGAGCCGTCGAACGTGTAGCGGATCGTCGCGCCCGCCGTGCCCGTGCTCAGCGCGACCGTTTGCGCCATGGTGAAAAAGCCGTGCGCCACACTCGCGATGACCGGCGAGACCCTGTTGTAAATCGTCGCGGTGTCGAACGTGCCGGGCGTCGCCGTCGTGAAGTAATTCAGTCCGCCGAGCGTGACGGCGAAGGCGTCCAACTCCGGGTTGACGAGAAAATTGCCGTCATTCGCCACGACGTTCAGCCCCTGGATCGCGAGCACATTGTTCGTGGAAACGAGCAGGCCGGGATTCGCGTCGAGCACGGGCTTGAGGTCGATCGTTTCAAAGTAGGTGCCGAGAAACTTCGCGCGCGTCGCGAGCGCCGCAGTCGCGTTCGTGGGCGTGCCCGCGGGCGCGTTGCGCCGCGCGATTTCCACGCCGTTGAGCCACGCGATGAAGCCGTCGTTGTAGCGGATCGGCATCGTCAGCGAGGTGACGGACGCCGGGCTCGCCACGTTGAATTTGTAGCGCACGTACGCCGACGGCGAGACGCCCTTCATCGCCGTCTGCACGCTGGTGTGGATGAACTGCGAGAGCCCGCCGGAGGCCGAGGCCGGCACCGATTTCACCGCGAGCCCGCCCGCCGCCGTGTCGCCGATGAGGTGAAAGTTCACCGCGTTCCAACTGCCCAGATTACCCTGCGCCGCAAAGACCTCGCCGCCCGCGCCGCCGCCGCCTTGGAAAATCATCGCGCGGATTTGGAAATCGCCCGCTGCCCCAAACGTGAACGTACCCAGCGTGTCCGACGCGCCGCGCCCGCCGTCGTAATTGCACACCGTCGTCAGCGCCCCGCCCACCGGCCCGACCTTCAACTCGAAGCCGTCATCGCTATTGACCCCAAACGTGTAGGTGCCCGCCGCCGGGATCGTGATGATGCCTGTCGCCTCCACGACAAAGTTGTCGTGCTCCGTGACCCCGAGCCACGATGGCGTGGTGTTCGTGGTGTAGTGCCCCTCGCCGCCCGTGTCGTTGTAGTTCACCACCGGCTCCGTCTGCTGGTAAAACGCGGTCTGCTGCGACGGCGTGGCGATCACGCCGTTGGCCGCCGCGAGGTTGCCGAGGAAAACATTCGCAAACCACGTCTTGAACAGCCAGCCCGGCACCGTCGCCTCGTAGCCCACGCCGTTCGTCCCGCTCGTCCAGCTCGTGTCGGTGAAAGTGCGCGCCGTCCAGGTCGTGCCGAGCGCGTTCGTCGTCGTGATGGAATACTTCAGCGCCGCCGTCGTGGCGTTCACGTAATTCGTCGCCGTGACCGTCTGCTGGTAGCCGTACGGCTTGTCCGGGTACTGCGCGGGATACGGGTTGAATTCCGTCGCGGGCACATTGGTGGGCCGGTTCAGCGCGAGGTAGCCGCCATTCGCGCTCAGCGAAAAATTCGTGTGCAGCGGCTGGTTCAGCGCCACCCGGTTTTTCTTCGACGCGAAGACGAGCAGGAAACCTTTCGGCTCAATCGTCACCGCGGGAAAAGTCCATTTCGTCGCGTCCCCGGAATCGTCCGTGAGATGCCAGCCCGCGAGGTTCGCGACAACCGTGTCGTTGTTGTAAAGCTCGATCCAGTCCGACGTGTCGCCGTCCTCGTCCACAATCCCGTTTTGGTTCGAGGCCTGAAACTCGGAAATGATAACCGACTGCGCCGCGGCCCAGGACAGCGAGAGGAACAGGATGGCGACGGCAAGGAGGATGCGGGATTTCATGTGGGGAAAAAGGACGCAAATAATGCAGGATTCGTGCGCGTATCAGTTCCATCCGCGCAGGCGGATGGAGGCGGGGAAAAAATTACGGCGTGATGGGAGTGACGACGCGGTAGAAGCGGCGCGGGTCGCCGGTGGCGTCGGGGTAATCCACCACGGTGTCGCTCGCCGGGGCGGCGATGTCGGTGAGCTTTTGCCACGCGCCCGCGGTGAGATCCACGCGCCACTGGATGGTGTAGCCCTTGCCCGCACGGGCGATGAAATGGATGACGCAACCACCGCCCGCCGCCGCCGAGGGCGTGGCGACGAGGAAGCTGCCGCCATTCTGCGGGTCGGTGCCGGCGACGTATTCCTGCAGGTTCGTCTGGCCGTCGCCGTCGCTGTCCAGCGCGGCATCCGCGGCGTTGCGCGGGTTCAGGCCGTGGGTGATTTCCCAGGCGTCCGGCATGCCGTCGCCATCGCTGTCGAGAATCGGCGCTTCGCCCGTGTTCACCGCACCAGGCGTGGCGGTCACGGCGACCCAATTCGACGGGTCATTGCCGATGGCCGTGCGGCTTTGGCGCTGGAGAGATTTCCCCGTGCCGTCCGCGCCGGCGGGCCACGGCGTGCCGTCCCAGTACTCGGCTTTGTCCACATTGATGTATGGCGTCACCCCGCCCACCGCCGGGCCGGGGTAGGCCAGTTCGACCCGGGCGCTGCTGTTCGAGAGCTTCGGCGTAAAGGGGCCGTAAATCGGCACGCTCACCGGCAGGCTGTAGGCCGCGCGGAACGCCGCCAGTGAAGTCGCGTCCGTCGCCGGATTGAAGCCCACGACGAGGATGTAATCGCCCGGTAAAATCGTGGTCGCGGCGGCGAAAGTGAAATCGGCATCGCCTTTGACCCGCCAGCCGCTGAGATCCACGGAGTTGGTCGTGACGTTGTGCAGTTCGACGAATTCGTCGCGCGCATTATCGGTCGGTCCCGCGAGGTCAACGGGATGGTACATGATTTCGTTGATGATGACTGGCCCGGTCTTCGGCCCCGCATTCACCGCGCCAAAAGTGCGCCCCGTCAGCGGCCAAAACTCCGGGACGAGGCTCGTCGTCACGATCCGCCCAAACGGCACGCCATCCGCCGCCGCGCCAAAGCTCACCTGCGCGCGATAGCCCGTGGGCACGCCCGCCGCCGTCGCCGTCAACGCGATTTCCTCGCCAAACGAATCCAGCGAAAAACTGCTGCCCACGCCGGGCGTGGGATTGAACTGCGTCTCATCGAGCACCAGATAACCGCCCGCCGCGATGACCGTGCTGGCGGGAAGCTGGTATTTCTGCGGCAGAAACCGGTCGTCACTCAGCCACCAGCCGCTCACATCCACCGGGCTCGCGGTCGGGTTGAAAAGCTCGACGGTATCCACCAGCGGCAGCGTTGAGTTAGTCAGCGCCTCATTGATCACAATGCCGGTCGGCAGCCAGTTCGTGTAGCCCTTCGACGCTGACTGGGGGAAAGACGCAATGGTCGCCGTGCCGTCCGGGAAACGGCCCTGCGCAACATCGCGCGCCTGTGCGCCGAAACTAACCGAGTCAATGACACTCGTGCCATTGGTATTGGTCAGAACGAGCGGACTGCCGCCGGCACTGAGCTTGAAGTTGACATGGTTAAAGCCTGCCGTCGTGCCATCGGCGGCAAACTTGGCAAACCCTTTGCCCGCGATGAAAGAGAGCGGCGGAATCTGCGTGACCGTCGGCGTACCAGGCGTGTCGGACAAATAAAGCCCCGCCAGCGCGACCGGGTTGGTATTCGTGTTATACAGCTCGAACCAATCCGAGCCGCTCGCCGGATTCGCCATCCATTCGTTGACCTTCAGACTGGTCGCCACGCCCAGCGGCGTCTTCGTGGTGTTAGCCGCACCGGGCGTCGGCACATTGAGCGCCCATGAGCCTGTGCCATCCGGGGCGACCCGTCCGATGCTCAGATCCACCGCCTGCGGTCCAAAAGTCACAACATCGCGGATGACACCTGCCTGAAGCAGCAGCACCCGCTGGCCGTCGCTGTCCAGCGCAAAGCCGGAGTGCAGGCCGGGCGCGGTCACAGCGCTGTCGCACCAGACCACAAGATAGCCACTGGCCGGCACGGTGGTACCGCCGGGGAAAACATACTTGTTCAGATTGAAATCGTCGTCCGTCAGCGTCCAGCCGCCGATGTCGATGGGCGCGGCGGTGTTATTCTTGAGCTCCACGTAGTCGGGATAAGACCCGCCATTGGCGACCGCGGTATGGTTTTCCGCCATGACCTCATTCAGCGAAATGTTGCCCGCCACAGCGGAGGTCGGGCCGTAGGAAAACGAAGTCTCCGCCGAGGTGATCGACGGGTGCCCGTCGGCATCGTAGTAAGTCACCCGCCAGTAATAAGTCTGCCCAAAGGTAAGATTGGCAAACGGGATCGGCAGCGAGGTCTTGTTCGCGGTGCTCGTGCCGATGTAGGCCGGGTAGTCGTAGGTTGAGGTCGCCGGACGGATTTCCCACTTGGAGGAAGTGTGCGGGCTGGTGGCCGGAGCTGCCGTATGGGTGTAGGCCGCATTGTAGGCGTAGGCCGAACTGGTGAGGCTTGCCCCCGCCAGAACTGCCGCAGCGTTGGATGGCGAGGTATTCGCCGGGCGTGTGGGCTTGTAGAAAATGCCCAGCGCGCACTGGGTGTTGACCGAACTGAAGCGGTTGAGCGCAAAGCCGCTGGACTGCGCGTTGATGAACGCGAAATAGGTGTTGGTGCCGCCGGACGATGTCGCGTAGGTCAGCGTCTGGAGGTTCTCCGGTTCCAGCAGGGTGTTATTCAGGAACCACAGCCGCTGCCTGTATTCGGTGCGATAGGCTTTGATGAAGGAGTCTTTGAAGTAATTCGGTCCGCGAGAATTATTCCCAGGATAGGAGGATGGGAGCCCCTGTTCGCCAAGATAGATGGATGAACCGGAGCCGGTGTTGTCGCCAGTTCCATACTCGCCGTCGAAGTCCCAGAGCAGCCGCACCCACTTGCCATTGGCCCGCCGCCATAGGAAGTGATTTTGTGTGGTGTCATCCCACGGGCACATCCAGTTGTTGAGCCCCAGGGATGTCAGTTCTGTATCCACATCCCAGTTCGCGAGGAACCACGCCTTGGTGTTCGGGATATTGGCATTGTAAGGCGAGCTGTTAGTCAGCGGGGTGGCGACGTTGCGGTCTCCCCGCGCGGCCCACATGCCGTTGATGAGATTCCGCATGGGCACGGCCCCTTTCCAAGTGTGGTTTTGCAGCGTGTAGGTGTAGTCAATCCGTTGCAACTCCGTCCAGAAACCCGAAGCCGGCAGCGGCCAGGCGTTGCCATTGCCGTAGGGTCCCTCGCCCGTGAGGTTGTCGTTGCAAATGAAACCCACCGATTTGTAATACTCACCCGCGTCTTCCTTCAGCGAGCCGGGGTTGAGCCGGACGTTTTTCTCCGCATAGGCGTCGAGCAGTTCGCCGTTGTATTCCCCCTGCTCCACGCGCTGAATGACGGTGTCGTTGTTAAAGTACCAATCTACCCAGCGCACCGTGGAAAGCGGCAGATTGGCAAGCTGATTGAGGCCGTGCGCAGTCAGGAAGAAATCACTTTTGTCCGTCTCAAAGAGCGAACTGACCAGGTTGCCCGCGCTGTCTTTGTAGGGATCGTAGTCGTTAAAGAACACCTTGAATGACTTGCGGCTGGGCCGGCGGTTCCAGCGGCTGCCGTGCATGCGAATCTGAATGTCATGGGCGATGCCATTCGTGACCATGACCGCGGGCACGGTGTCATTCCAGTTTCGGTCGGACGCCAGCACATAGGGGGTCTCGCGCGGGTAGCTGCTCGCGGTGTTTTCCGCGGTGGTGCGCGTGGGACTTCCTTTGCAATCGAAAGCTATGGCCTGAAAGCCGTTGATGCCATTGAACTGCGTGGTGTTAGTGCCTGCGGTGTCATCAACCACCGAGCCGTCAGTGGGCACAATCACGTCATAAATCGGCTTGGACGAGGTGCGAACCGGGGAGACGAAGTAGAGATACCAGGCTTCGCGCGCGCCGGGAATTTTCTTGACCGCGTTAGGTGGGGTGGGGCTCGCGAGGTATGACGGTGCGCCGGTGGGCACCACCGCCGGGTCATCGGCGCGTGGGGCAACGAGTTCCGCGCCGTCGCCGCGGTTGGCCTTGATGCGGTAACGCACAATCGAGCGATCGACCTGCGCAGGAATCGTGGCGCTATACTGGCCGTTGCCGAGCGCTGTCATGTTCACCGTGTTCCGCGTTTCACCAAATGCATTCATGTTATCCAGAAAATACTCCACCTGCACATTCGTGAGCGCGACGGTGCTGGAGAAGGTGCAGGTGACGGTCACTCCCGCCGTCGAGCGAATGACATTCAGCCCGCTTTGCAAGGCGGAGATCGCCGTGACCACGGGCTTCGGCACAGCGCGGGTGACGATGTTGGCCGCGCCGGGGGTCGGCTGGTCGGTAAAGGTCGCGGCCACCGCCGGACGGACGGCGACCCAGTTCGCCGGATCATTCGAGGAGGCCGTAGCGCTGACGCGCTGGAGCGAACGGCCCTTGTATTCGTAGGCATTGGAATCGAGCCCCGTGAAGTCATCGCCCGTGCCGAGCGCATTGGCGCTGATGGCCCACGGGAAGCCCGGCAAATAGGTCACGGAATCGATGGTGGTCGCCCCGGCGTCTTCCAGCCGGACGGTGTCGCCGTTGTTACTCAGAGTGCCGGTGTAAGGCCCGAGGATCGTGGCCAGGGAGAGACCATAGACAGAGGCGATGCGGGCCGGATTCAGCGCGATGACGCGGTAGCCGCCGGCGGCGATGGTGGTGCCAGCGGGAAAGGTGTAGCCGATGCCGCCCGCCAGTTTCCACCCGCTCAGATCGACCGCCGCCACGCCGGCGTTTTGCAACTCCACAAATTCATGCACATCGCTCGACGTGTCCGACGGCAGCCCGGTGTCCGCGTAGGTCTGGTTTCCATTGGCGTCGAAATGCGGATGCTCGACGGGATGATACTGGATTTCGTTGATGACGACCTGCGCGCCCGCGCCAACCCGCAGCAGCAGCGTGATGGTCAGGAGGAGGGGGAGGAAATGACGGGGCATAAGCGGGGAAATGAAAGCGGCTCCGAGTTCTTCACCCGGAGCCGCTGGGAACATAACCCCCTTCAACGGGAGCGCAAAATTTGATTATCGGATAAAGTGGTGGCGGGCGCTCAGTTGGGATCATCCTCCGGCGACCGTGTCCACACGATGTGGGTTTTTTCAGAGGTGGCACTGGAATTACATTCCGGTGGGACTTTGATCTTATTTGCCCCAGTCAGGATGTCTTTGATGGACACCGTTTCGGCATGACCGTCGAGGAAAGTCAGCACACCCTGCCCGCCATAACGCTCGACGAAGGAATGGGCGGAAGTTTTTTGCTCACCCACGTAGGCTGACTGGACGCGAGGCATCGCCTGAGGCTCACCACTAAAAACCCCTTCTTCCAAAAACGTTACGGTTCGCGCGGGATTGGTGACCTGGCTCAGCTTGGTGTTGCCTTGCCCCTTAACCTTGCGCTGGAGTTTGCTATTGATCGCAAAGGCGAACAGCGGCTTCGCGATGCGGGCCGGGCCGGGCGGATACATCGCACCCGGCAGAAAGAGCAGGTTGTCTTTCGTGTAAAAGGCACTCGGATTGATCGCGTAATCGCCGACGCTTTTCTTCCCCAACATTCGCGGCAGCACATTGAACCAGACTTTCTCCCCCAGCGGCCCCGCGGCATTGGCCCAGGAGCTTCCCTGAATGATGTTTTCATCCGGGAAATTGCCGTCATTCTGCCCAGCGTAGCTAATCAGCGCCGCAGTGACCTGCCGCATGTTGTTTATGGCCACAGCCTTGTTTGCCCGGCTGAGAACAGTGGAGTAAACCGGCAGGGCGATGGCCGCCAGGACGAGGATGATCGACACCACGACCAGCAGTTCCATGAGCGTGAAAGCCGCGCGCGCACGGGCGGCGCAAGGGGGGAGGGGGTGTGCGGGGTGCATATTTTGAAGAGCTATTCGCTCATGCTCAGGCTGCTGGCCGCCGCGGTGAGGAGGATGCGGTTGTTGCCATTGAGCTGCTGGAGCGCGGAGACGAAGGAGCCGGGATGGGTTTCGTCCTTCAGCGAGACATTGAAGCGCAGTTCCGTCATCATCCCGGCCTGAATGGATTCGACCGAGATCAGTTCGCGGTGCGTGAGGTACTGCGCAAAGCATTGCGTAAACGCTGTATCATAATCCACGTCGTTCGTCACCCGGATGCGCAGGAAGTGCGAAAGCCGCATCGGCGCGAAAACGTCGGCCGTCGAGAAAACATAGATCACCGCGCAGACGATGATGGTGGTGATGGTGGCCAGCGGATACTGCCGCGCGCCCACGCCGAGCCCGGCGGCCATGGCCAGGAAGATGAAGCCGATGTCACGCGACTGCGACACCGAGCGGCGGAAGCGGATGATGGAAAAAGCCGCGAACATGCCGAAAGCCGTGGCCGAGTCTCCGCGCACGACCATGATGACCACCGAGACCACGGTGCCGAGGATGATGAGCGTATGCACGTAGTCCTGCGAATAATCCGAGCCCCGGTAGGTCTTTTTATAGACCGCCGCGATGAGGCACATGAGGGTAAAGCTCAGCATCAGCGCGAGGATGATTTCCAGCATGCCGGGGGCGGCCTTGTCGTAACCGACGAGATTGCGAATGAATTGGGTGATTTGCTCTAGGATGTCCATGTGGTTTGAAAAAATCAGGCGAGGGCCGGGAGGGCATCGCAATCCCTGTCGGGCGTGGCGTCGGCCAGCACTTTGGCGCCCATCATGACCTTCCCGTTTTTGCTCCAGCGCAGCGCGAGGTCGCCGGCTTCGAGGGCGTTCGAGTATTTGCTGTGGCTGGTGAGGATGCAGCCTGCTGTGCCCAGCATTTTGGGCAGCCAGTAGGGCACCGAGCCGGTCACTTTGACCTCCATGACGGACTCGCCTTCGCGCAGCAGGTAGTGGGAAAAATTGCGGTCGTCCGGCACCGGCGTCAGGTCGTGCATGCGGAAGCCGATGCCCGCGTCGAAGGTGATGCGCAGGTCGGACGCCGGGTTCACGTCGGCAAAAGCCTGCCGGTCGTAGCGCATGCAGCAGAGCGGGCGGAAGCCGCGGTGATGCACCAGCGTATGCACTTCGGTGACCACTTTCTGATCCACAAAACTTAGCGGACGACCGAGGTCTTTCCCGTCCCCAACCAGCAGCGCATCTTCGAGCGGCATCTGCGCGCGCCGCTTCACCACGCGGGAGTCGCACTTGTGCTTGATCTCGATGAAGGAGGTCGGCGGCACCTTCCCGTCGAGGCTGCCATAGACGCGGACGCGCATTTTGCGGCGGCTCTTTTGCCCGCGCACTTTCTCCCAGTAGCAGTCGCGGTCCGGGTTGTCGTAGTAGAGGCTGATGATGGGATAAAAGGCGTTGTCCCCGGCGTTGGCGTCGGCGCGCAAATGCGGCATGAGATTCGGCATCAGCACGTCGCGCTGGGCGCGGGT
>JANXWQ010000374.1 GCA_025351065.1 Chthoniobacter sp.
GCGCGCGCAGTCGGCGACGTATGTGAATTTCGAGGCGCAGCAGACGCGGCCCATCTGCCTTTCGCCGGACGGCACGCGGCTGTTCGCGGTGAATACGCCGGACGGGCGGCTGTCGGTTTTCGATGTGTCGAACCCCGCGAATCCTGTGCCCGTGCTGATTCGCGAGATCGCGGTGGGCGTGGAGCCGGTGTCGGTGAACGCCATTTCCAATGACGAGGCGTGGGTGGTGAATGAAGTCTCCGACTCGGTCAGCGTGGTGTCCGTGGCGGCGGGCGTGGTGACAGACACGCTGCCGTGCAAGGACGAGCCGGCGGACGTGGTTTTCGCCAATGGCCGCGCCTTCGTCTCGTGCGCGCAAAACAATCTGCTGCGCGTCTTCGACCGCGCCACGCATGCCGAGACCGCCGCCCTCGCGCTCGAAGGGCTGAACCCGCGCTCGCTCGCGGTGAGCGCCGATGGCACGAAGGTGTATGCCGCTTTCAAACTCTCCGGCAACCGCACCACGCTGCTGCCGGCGAGCCTCGCGCCGCCACAGCCACCGTCGACCAATCCCGCGCTGCCGCCGCCGCCGCAGGTCGGGCTCATCGTGAGCGCGGATGATGTGCGGCTGAGTCCCGCGCCGAATATGCCGGACAACGACGTCGCGGAAATCGCCACGGGCGCGCTGACCGTCACGCGGTATTTTCACGGTACGGGGACGGTGAATTTTTTCATCGCCGTGCGCCCGGCGAGCCAGGAGCTGTGGATCGCGAACACCGAGGCGCGGAATCTCACGCAGTTTGAGCCCGCACTGAAAGGCCACGGCGTGGACAACCGCGTGACGCGCGTGAATACGTTCGGCGCGAGCACGGTCACGCCGTTCGATCTGAATCCCGGCACGGACTACCTGATTTTTCCCAACAACGCCGCGCTCACCACCGCGCTCGCACAGCCACGGCGCTTGCCTTCACGCCGGACGGCGCGGCGTTTTGGCTCGCGAGTTTCGGCACGGATCGCGTGGCGAAAATCGACGCGAATACCGGCGCAGTCGTCACGCGCATCGAGACCGGGCCGACCACCGGCATCGCCACCGACACGCGCAACAAACGCGGCCCGCGCGGGCTCGCTTTGCAAGCTGCGACCGGCCGGCTCTACGTGCTGAATCGCATCTCGAATTCCATTTCGATCGTTTCCACAAACAGTGAATCCGTGCTCGGCGAAATCCCCGCCGGCACCTTCGATCCCACGCCCGCGGTCATCCGGCAGGGGCGCGGCTATTTGTACGACGCGCGGCTCTCGGGCAATGGCACGCAGTCCTGCGCCTCATGCCACATCGACGGCGACCGCGACGACCTCGCGTGGAACCTCGGCGACCCCGGCGGCTCCATGCAGACGGTCACCTCGCCGCTCAACGCGGCCGTCTTTTCCATGCACCCGATGAAAGGCCCCATGACCACGCAAACCCTGCGCGGCCTTTTCCTCACGAACCCGCTGCACTGGCGCGGTGACCGCACGAGCTTCACCTCGTTCAACCCCGCCTTCGTCTCGGTGCTCGGCGGCGCGCAGCTCAGCCCCGCGGACATCGGGGCGTTCCGCGATTTCGTGAACACGATCATCTATCAGCCGAACCCAAACCAGAACCCCGACCGCACCATGCCGGCGCTTTTTCCGCCGGGCGATCCGAACGCCGGCGATCCCAACGCGGGACGCAGCACGTTTCTCAACGAGGACTACCAACCCAACCTGCGCTGCGCGACCTGCCACTCGCTGCCGCTGGGCACGGGCCGCGCCATCATCCCCGCCGGCGCGCTGCAGGAGAGCCAGGATTTCAAAGTGCCGCACCTGCGCAATGTCGCGCAAAAGCTGCGGTTCAAGCGCAGCGCGACGGTGGTTTCGCTGAGCGGCTTCGGGGTCACACACGACGGCGCGGATCCGGACATCGTCACTTTTCTGACCCGGCCCGTGTTCGGAACCTTCTCCGCCGACACCACGCGCAAACGCAACCTCAACGCCTTCATGCAATGCTTCGACACCGGCACCGCGCCCGCCGTGGGCCGCACGCGCACGGTCTCCGCCGCCACGCTCGCGGCCAGCGGCGCGGACTGGTCGCTGCTGGAGGCGCAGAGCGTGGCGGCCAACTGCGACCTCGTCGTGCGGCTGCTGGAAAACGGCGCGCGACGCGGCTTCGTCTATCGCCCGGCGACGAACGATTATCTCAGCGATCAGGCCGCGACGGGGCCGCTGACGCACGCCGCGCTCGCGGCAAAAATCGCGTCTGGCGCGACGGCGACCATCATGGGCGTGCCGCGCACCAGCGGCCAGCGGCTGGGCATCGACCGCAACGAAAACGCGACTCCGAATGGCGACGAACCGCTTCCGCGGCTCGGCCTGACTTTCGCCACCGGCGCACCGCTGCTCGCCTGGCCCGTGGCGGGTGCCGGGCACGTCCTGGAATTCACCGACTCGCTCAATCCCCCGAACTGGCAGCCCGTGACCGAGCCGCGCACCACCGCCGGGCCGACGCTCAGCGTCCCCGACCCCACCGCCGGCCCCTGCCGCTTCTACCGCCTGCGCCAGCCGTAGCTTCAGCCGGGTTGATCCTGTCCGGGCGATTTTATTTTTAACGCAGAGCCGCAGCGGCGCAGAAGAACGCAGAGATTTTGCACACCAAATATCCTCCCGCCAAACCGATGCGCCGTCTCCCCCTCTGCGACCGCTGCGTCTTTGCGCCTCTGGTTGAAAAATAAAACCAACGCCCGCGGTGCGTGCCCTCAGTCCCGCCGCGCCATGACGCGGTGCGTCTGCGTGGTTTTAACGATGCTCTCCGCCGGCACGACCCCGCGCCAGACGGTGCCAGGATAAAGGATCGAGCGCCGCCCGATGAGCGATCCCGGATTGATGACCGAGTTGCACCCGATCTCCGCGCGGTCACCGATGACCGCACCGAATTTTTTCAGCCCCGTCGGCACGAAGCCCGCCGCGGTCGGGATGGTGATCTCGCCGTGATCGAGCTTCACATTGGAAAGGATGACACCCGCGCCGAGGTGGCCGCGATAGCCGATGATCGAGTCGCCCACGTAGTTGAAATGCGGCACCTGCGCCTCGTCGAAGATGATCGAGTTTTTGAACTCGCACGAGTTGCCCAGCACGCAACCCGCGCCCACGATCACGTTCTCGCGGATGTAACAGCCGTTGCGGATTTCGCAGCCCTCGCCGATCCACGCCGGGCCTTTGATCATCGCGCCCTGCTCGATGACCGTGCCTTTGCCGACAAAAACCGCGCCGCTGATGAACGGCTTGCCCACGAGCCGCCCGTTGATCGCCGGCTTCAGCCGGAACTGCAAATAGCTCGTGATCTGCTTCAGCGCGTCCCACACGTTGGCGGCGTTTTCAAAAAGCATCCGGTGCTCCGTGTGGTTCAGGTCGAGGTAGTCGGCGGGGGCAAAGGTCATGGCGGGTGGTTGTAGCGGGCCGGGCGCGCGGCGGCAAACATTTGGCTTGCGGGGAAATCCCACGGCCCGGCCCGCATGCGACGGGAATCCGGGGAGCGCGTGCCTCCGGCACGCTGGTTGCGGCGTTCCGCCGCAACGAGCTTTCCAGCGCACCTGAATTTTGAGGGCGTTGGCTTTCGCTGTCCGCGCTTCTCAAAGTCCGCGAAGGCGGAACGCCTTCGCCAACGCGCGGAACGCGCGCGCTCCCCGGAGAGGCGACGCGGTTCAGCGCTGGGTGAGCTTCGGCCCGTCTTTGGTGTCCTTCACGATCCAGCCTAGCGCGGCGATTTCGTCGCGCAGCCGGTCGCTGGCCGGCCAGTCTTTTCCTGCGCGGGCCTGCTGGCGCTGCTCCGCCAGAGCGAGAACCGCAGCGGGTACTGCAACGCTGTCGGGGTGAAAAGCGAGCACACAGTTTATCAACTCCCAGAGATGGAGCAGTCCTGCGGCTTGGGCCGGTGTGAGCCTGCCGTGGTCGAGGGCGCTGTTGCTTTCCCGAATCATGTCGAAAAGGTGCCCCATCGCACCGGAAATGTTCAGGTCATCGTCGAGTGCCAGGAAAAAATAACGCTCCCGGCTGACCAGCGGCACCATCTCACTCTCGTCCGCTTGCTGATCTGAAATTTGAAATCGGAAATCGGAAATTCTTCTCACCCATTCGTCGATGCGGGCCAGCGCGGCACGCGCGGCTTCGAGGCCGGCGAGGGTGAAATTCAGCGGCAGCCGGTAGTTCACCGTGAGCAGGGCGAAACGCACCTCGCGCCCCGTCCAGCCTTTGTCCATCAAGTCGCGCAGGGTGTGGAAGTTGCCGAGCTTCTTGCTCATCTTCTGCCCGTCCACCATGAGGTGCGCGCAGTGCATCCAGTAGCGCACGAATTTTTCCCCCGTGCAGCATTCGCTCTGCGCGATCTCGGCCTCGTGGTGGGGAAAAATGTTGTCCACCCCGCCGCAGTGAATATCCAGCTCCGGCCCCAGCAGCGCCGTCGCCATCGCGCTGCACTCGATGTGCCAGCCAGGCCGGCCCGCGCCCCACGGCGAGTCCCAGCGCACGTCGCCGTCCGCCTCGTCCCACGCCTTCCACAGCGCGAAGTCGCCGATGTTTTCCTTCTCATACTCGTCGCTGTTCACCCGCCCGCTGGGACGCAGTTCGTCGAGATTCAGGTGCGCGAGCTTTCCGTAGTCGGGGAATTTTGAGAGCCGAAAATAAACGCTCTTATCGTCCGCCTGGTAGGCGATGCCGTCGCGCACGAGCTGCGCGATCATCTCGATCATCCGTGCGAGGTACTGCGGCTCGGTGGCGGCCGGGAAGTGGCTCGCGCGCTTGATCCGCAGCGTGCCGAGGTCTTGGAAAAAGGCGTCCTTGTACACCTGCGTGAAGTCGGCGAGCCTGCGCCCCGCCGCCCGCGCGCCGCGGATGGTTTTGTCATCCACGTCGGTGAGATTCATCACCCGCTCGACCGCGTAGCCGCGCGCTTCGAGATGCCGCTGGAGCAGGTCCTCGAAAACGTAGGCGCGGACATTTCCGATGTGCGCGTGATTATAGACCGTGGGGCCGCAGGTGTACATTTTCACGGCCCGCCCGGCGGGATCGAGCGGGGTGAAATCTTCGAGCTGCCGGGTATAGGTGTTGTGCAGGCGGACGGGCATGGGAGCGCGGACGTTAGCGGGTTTTGCAGATTTGGCGATGCCACGAAAAAGCCCGCGGGCTGGGCACCGGCGGGCTTTTCGTAAAAGGGCGGGCGCGTTTTAGAAAGTCATGCGCAGGCCGCCGGAGACGCTGTTCGAGGTGTATTTCGCGCGGCCCACTTCGCCGTCGTAGAAAAGATAGGCGGCGGTGCGCTCGCTCCAGAGCACGGATACGCCGAGGCCGAGCAGCGCGCTGTCGCGGCCGATTTCGGCACCCTGCACGGTGAAGACTTTGCCGCCGCCGCTGGCGAGGCGGGCGTCGATGCCGTAGGCGATGTCGCCCATCTCGTGCTGCCAGGCGAGGCGGCCTTCGGGCCGCACCACCACGCCGCTGGCGAGCCGGAACTCGTAGGCCGCTTTCAGCCCGATGGCCGTGCGTGTGGAATCGCCACTCTGCGCCGGGAGGTTGAGCGGGGCGAGCGAGCCGCTTTCGCGGAAGCTGCCGAGGCCGAGGTGCGTGTACTGGAAGCTGGCGGTGGGGCCGATGCGCAGGGTGCCGCTGGTGAAGTCGTAGCCGGTGGCGATGAGCGCATTGACTTCGCCGCCGGTGGTGCTGCCGGTGGCGGTGCCGCGCAGCGCGGTGCGGCGCGTGTCGTAGCTGTTGTAGCCGCCCTGCAGGGCGGCATCCACGTAGAAGCCCTCGTCGAAGTAGGTGCCGTAGGCGCCGAGCTTCGCGCCATCCACGGTCACGCGGCCGCCGCCCGTGAGGTTCGCGCCGGTGCGGGCGTAGCCGGTGCTGAGGCCCACGGTGATGGCCGGCGTGAGGCGGTAGTCCGCGCCGAGGGTGAAGCCGCCGGTGGCGAGGTCGTAGCCGCGCGCATTCGAGGTGCTGCTCACGCGGGAAAATTCGCCGACGCCCGTGATGAACGTGCCGAAGCGGCGGTCCACCGGACTGGCCGGCGCGGGCGCGGCTTCCGGGGCGCGCAGCTCTTTGCCGCCGGTGCCGGTGGGGCCGTTGACCCCGGCGAGCGGCGCGGCGGGGTCGGCCACGGCGTGGGCCTGCTCGCCGGTGCCGGTGACGGACAGCCCCTCGGCGCTGAAACCGTGGACGCCCGAGCGCACGTCATCCATGCGGCGCTGGAGATTGGCGGTCTGCACGTTGGCCTGCGAAAAACCGATGGTATAAACGGACTGGAGTTCCTCCGCCGCGATGAGGTCGAGGTCGTGCGGCAGGCGGTCGAGCGGCTCG
>JANXWQ010000395.1 GCA_025351065.1 Chthoniobacter sp.
CCGGATTTTCCTCACGCATAATATCGCCAGTCGAGATTTGGAAAAATGTTGTCGCGCCATTCGCAGTTCGCGAGGAAGGCTTCGTCGAGGTCGTTCGCCCGCACCTGATCGTAGAGGCGGGTGAAGCGGAGGATGTGATCTTTGGTGCGTTTGCCCGCGTAGTTGCGCGCGGTGCCGGTCTTCATGAGGAAGGCCCAGTCGCTCGACTGCGCGAGGAGAAGTTCGCGGGCCATTTGTTTCAGCGCGCGCTCGGTGAGCGGCGGGGGAGTCTCGCTGGCAAAGGCGCGGGCAGTTTCGGTCATGCGTTTCGCGGCCATGTGGAGGTGGGGATAAATCCACGAGTTGCTGTCGTCGAGCCACACTTCCCAGTAGCCCTTGTGCCCCCAACTCGAGGCCGACGGCACGACGAGCTGCTGCGTGTCGTTTTCGCCGAGATAAAGCGACGGCGTGGTGAGCCGGAAGGCGTCTTGATCGTAAACGGCTTTGCGGATGAAGAGATTGAGAAACTCCGGACCCTCGAACCACCAGTGGCCGAAAAGTTCGGCATCGAACGGGCTGACGACGATGGGCGGCACGTTCATGTTGCCCCGGAGATGCTGTATCTGCGCGGCGCGCGCGCCCATGAAGTTGCCGGCGTGGGCATCCGCCGCGCCCATCGCCCAGCCGCGATTGTAGATTTCCTTTTCGTGGGTCGGGCCGGTGATGCGGTGGTATTTCAGGCCGGTGAATTTTCGCGTGCCGTCGGCGGGGAGAAAGTCGCGCAGGTATTCGAGCGAGAGGTCGAAGCCGATGTCGCGGTAAAAATCGCGGTAGGCCGGGTCGCCGGGATAGCCCTCCTCCGCGCTCCAGACCTGCCGACTCGACTCGCGGTCGCGCCCAAAAGCGGCCGGCCCCGCGGGCGTGAAAACGGGCGCGTAAATGGCGTAGCGCGGGCGCGGCTGGCCAAACATGAGGCCGTGCGAATCGACGATGAACCAGCGCAGGTTCGCCTCGGCGAGCACCGCGTCGAGGCTCGCGGTGTAGGCGCACTCCGGCAGCCAGATGCCGCGCGGATCGCGGCCAAACATTTCGCGGTAGTGATCGCGGGCGAGGAGAATTTGCGCGCGCACGGCCTCGGGGAAATTTTCCATCAGTGGCAGAAAACCGTGCGTGGCTGCGCAGGTGATGATCTCGATCACGCCGCGCTCCTGCAGTGCGCCAAACGCGCCGACGAGGTCGCGCTGCCAGCGCTCCACGTAATCGCGCCGGCACTGCGTCAGCCGGTGAAAGTAAAACCGCGCGACTTCGGCGACCGCCCCGGAATCCTGCGTGCGAGCCATTTCCCGCTGGGCCAACTCGACCGAGCGGCCGAGGTAGCGCTCGGTGCGCTCCTGCAAAAGCGGGTCGCGCAGCATGTGGCAGAGCGGCGGCGAAAGCGTGAGCGTGAGCTGAAAAGGCACGCCGTCATCGGCGAGGCCGTGGAGGATTTGCAGCAGCGGCAGATAGGTCTCGGTGATGGCCTCGCAGAGCCAGTCCTCCTCCAGAAATTCGTCATACTCCGGGTGCCGCACGTAGGGCAGGTGTGCGTGGAGGACGAGGGCGAGATAGCCGTGCGGTGCCATGAATTTGCGAAAGTGCGGCGACGCTACCAGCGCGCCGCGGACGGACAAGCGCCAACCGTGCGCGCCGCTACCGGATGCGCGCGCACACGCTTTCGCACAGACCGATGAAAGTCTCCTCCGCCAGCGAAAGCCGCCGCGCGCGCCAGTGGAGCACGCCCCAGCGGCGCTTGAGCTTGCGTTTGCCCAGCGGGAGGGCCACGAGGCTTTTCTCCTCCAGCTCCTTCCGCGCGATCCACGGCGCGAGGATGCTCACGCCGAGCCCGAGCTTCACCAGTTCCTTGATCGCCTCCATGTCGCCGAGATCGAGCAGGCTATGCAGGACGATCTGCTCTTCGCGGAAGTAAGCCTCGATCATCTGGAACGTGTAGCTGCCCTTGCCGTAGAGGATGTAATGCTGGCTCGTTATTTCCGCGCGCGTGACCCGGCCAGCGCGCGCCCACGGGTGCAGCGGGCTGAGGAGAAAAAGCAGCTCGTCGGTAAACAGCGGGCGGAATTCCAACGGCTCCTCGCGGCGCGGTTCGAGGTTCACCGCGAGGTCGATGCGGTGCGCGCGCAGCGCGTCGATCATCTCCGGCGTGTCGCCCGGCTCGATGGAAATGGCGCACGCGGGGAAGCTCTCCTTGAACTCCCGCAGCACCGCCGGCAGCACATGCTGGCAGGCCGTGGTGCTCGCGCCGATGCGCAGCCGCGAGCTGCCCCATTTGCCGAGATGCCCGAGGTGCGAGCGCGCGGATTCCATCTCGGTGAGGATTTTTTGCGCGTGGACGAGGAGCTGCTCGCCGGCCTGCGTGAGCACCACGGTTTTGCCCATCCTGTCCAAAAGGCGACAGCCGATCTCCTGCTCCAGCGCCTTCATCGAGTGGCTGATCGCGGATTGGGAAAGGTGCAGTTCCTTCGCCGTGGTGGTGAAGCTGGCGGTGCGGGCGAGGATGGAAAAGGCGCGGAGCTGTCTGCTATCAAGCGGTTGCGACATAGATGAACGAGATTCATCATTCGCATCGAAAAGTCGAAAGCTATTTCTACACCCCGGCGCGGCACGCTGGCACGGCGGGAGCTAAAGGCGGCACCGACCACATTTTTAACCGTCCGCATGCGCGCAAAAATTCATCCACACCGCCCTCCACTCCGCCTTGGTTTCGTCGCGCTTTCCGACTGCGCGCCGCTCGCCATGGCGGCGGAGCTGGCGCTGTTTGCCAAATACGGCTCGCGATGCTGACGAAGGCCGGCTGGTGTGCGGCCACGAGCGAGGAACTCGCGCCGCGGCATCCCGAGAAAGTGCTGATGGTGCGGCGCGATTTTGCCGAGCGTTCGGAGCGCGAACATCTGGCGCTCATCGCCGCGCTCATCGAAGCGTGCGCGTTTTGCGCGCAGCCGGAAAACCGCGAGCGGCTGATCGAGACGCTTGCGCAGCCGCAGTACGTCGGCGTGCCCATCCAGGCGCTGCGCATGGCGATGACGGGCACCTTCGACTACGGCCACGGGCGCATCGAGAAGCAGTCGGCGGTTCACCTTTTCTCCGGCGAAGGCGTGAACGAGCCGACGCCCGTCAAGGCCGCGTGGGTCATCGAAAATTTTCTCACGAGCGGGGTCGTGAAAGCCCCGTCGCTCATCGCCGCGAACCGCGCCGCCGAGTGGTTTCGCGCGGATATTTTCCAACAAGCCAACGCCCTCACCACCGCCAAAAATCCATGAACCAAAACACACCTGCCACCCGCCAACCCGCTCCCACACTCAATCGCCGCCGCTTTCTCTCGACGACCGCGAAAGCTACCGGCCTCGCCGCGCTGCTCCACGGCCTGCCGCGCGGCTGGGTCGGCTCGGCCTACGCGAGCGACGCGCCGGAGACCGCCGACCTCAAGCTCGGCATCATCGCGCTGACCGATTGCTCGTCCATCGTCATCGCGCACGAAAAGGGGCGGTTCAAAGAATACGGCATCAACTCGACGGTCTCGAAAGGCGCGAGCTGGGCGGCGATCCGCGACGCGCTCGGCAACGATGACATCCAGGCCACGCACATGCTGCTCGGCATGCCCATCGCCAGCACCATGGGGCTCGGTGGTGCGCCGAAAAAGCCGATGGTCGTGCCGTGGCTGCTCAACCGGAACGGCCAGGCGATCACTTTGAAAAAGGAAATCGCCGGCAAGGTCGCGGACGATCAGAAACCGCTGAAGGCACTCGCCGACGCGGCGAAAGCGGGCGGCACGCCGATGACTTTCCCGACCGGCACGCACGCCATGTGGCTGCGCTACTGGCTCGCCGCGGGCGGCGTACATCCGGGCGATGCCGCAGGCGCGGGCGCAGACATTTCACTCATCACCATCCCGCCGCCGCAGATGGTCGCAAACATGAAGGTCGGGAAGATGGACGGCTACTGCGTCGGCGAACCGTGGAATGCGCGGGCCATCGCCGATGACATCGGTTTCACCGCGATCACCACGCAGGGCATTTGGAAGGATCACCCGGAAAAAGTGTGCGCGTTCACCGCGGAGTTCGCTGAGAAAAATCCGAAGACCGTGAAGGCCGTGCTCAAGGCGCTGCACGAGGCAAGCGTGTGGCTCGACAAAATGGAGAACCGCGAGGAGCAGGCGAAAATCGTCAGCGCCGCGACTTACATCAACTGTCCTCCGGAGACACTGCTGGGCCGGTTGCAGGGCAAATACATCATGGGTGACGGACGCAAACTCAAAGACCCGAACTACATGATTTTCAGCGATCGGAACTGCAACTACCCGCAGGCCAAATACGGCAAATGGTGGCTGGCGCAGCTCCGCCGCTGGGGCTTCACCGAAGGCGCGCCCGACTACGAGGCGGTCACGAAACAGGTCATGCGCGCGGACATCTACGAGGAGGCGATGAAAGAAAGCGGCTACAAGCACGGCGGTGCGGATGACAAGCCGGAGACCTTCTTCGACGGCGTAAAATTTGACCCGAAAACCGACCTCGAAGCCTACGCCGCGAGCTTCGCGGTGAAGTCACTCAAAGGTTGAAAAGATGGGTCACGCAAAGACGCCAAGACTGCATCCTGACCATCGGCATCGTCGGGCTCGTGCTCGACCGGCTCATGTCGCTTGTCGAGTCGCGATTCAAAACTGCCTGACGCATGGCTTTTTTCGAAATCGAACGCGCCTACAAAGGCTATGGGCCGAAGGAAAATCGTACGGAGGTTCTCGCCGACATCAATCTCGAGGTCGAAAAGGGCGAGTTCGTCGCCATTGTTGGCTTTTCGGGCGCGGGAAAAACCACGCTCATCAATTTGCTGAGCGGGCTCACCGCACCGGACCAGGGCGTGGCGAGATTCGACGGCAAGCCGATCACCGGCACGAGCCCGGAGCGCGGGCTGGTGTTTCAAAACTACAGCCTGCTGCCGTGGCTCACGGTCTATGAAAACATCGCGCTCGCGGTGGATCAGGTCTTTGCCGATTGGCCTGCGAGCAAGCGCCGCGGGCAGATCGAAAAATTCATCGAGCTGGTGAACGTCACGCCGGCGCGCGCCAAGCTGCCGCGCGAACTTTCCGGCGGCATGCGCCAGCGCGTGGCTGTGGCGCGCACGCTCGCGATGGGGCCGCAGGTGCTACTGCTCGATGAGCCGCTCAGCGCGCTTGATGCGCTCACCCGCGCGAATTTGCAGGACGAAATCATGCGCATCAAACGCGAGGACGACGCGACCATCGTCTTGATCACCAACGACCCGGACGAGGCCATCCTGCTCGCCGATCGCGTCATCCCGCTGACCGCCGGGCCGCGCGCCACACTCGGGCCGTCGATCCCGGTGACGATCCCGCGCCCGCGCAGCCGCACGGACGTCAATCACAACCCCGACTTCAAACACGCGCGCAACGAGATCATCGACTACCTGCTCAAGTCCACCGAGCGGCACAAGCTGGCGGTGACCAAGAAACTCGTCCTCCCCGACATTCTGCCCGAAGACCTCGATCAACCGCGGATGCTGATGGGCAAAAGGCGCGCGCGGCGCCGCTCGGAGCAGAAATTCGAGAACGTGGAGGTCATCCAATGAGGGACGCCGCCTATCTCGAACTCACGCAGCTCACGAAAAGCTACCCCTCGCCGCAGGGCGAGGCGGTGATCGTGAAGGACCTCAATTTCAAATTCCGCAAAGGCGAAAAGACGCCAGGGAGGAGGCAGCGGCGCAGAACCTTGGCGTCTTTGCACCTTTGCGTGAGCCCATCCGCTTTCTCTCCATCAACAACCGGCCCGCATGCTCGCGAGCCCTTTCAACAACACCACCAAATCCGCGAGGAGCATCTCCAAAACTGAACCACACCCAATGACCAAACGAAAAAACACCACCGCCAAAAAAAGCGGCGCACTGCTCGCCGCGGCACTCCTGACCGGTGGCCTCGCGCCGTCCTTCGCCAGCGAAACCTTGGCGAAATCCTTCGCCGTGAAAGCGCCCGATAGCGATCCGCTGAGCTTCGCCGACGGCCTTTTCACCTTCGACGTGCAAGAGCGCGTGCGCTGGGAAATCCGCGAAAACAACTTCGACTTCAACTCCGACATCCGCACGGTGAACGATGACAACTGGCTGCTCAACCGCTTCCGCATCGGCCTGCTTATCAAGCCCACCGACTGGCTGAAAATCTACGCGCAGACCCAGGACTCGCGCGAGTATCTGTCCGACCGGCAGGACTTCCCCGGCGTACTCGGCGCGGAGGGCGACGATGCCTTTGACTTGCGCCAGGGCTACATCGAAATCGGCAACGCGAAGAACTTCCCGCTGACGCTGAAAATCGGGCGGCAGATTCTGGCATTCGGCGATGAGCGCCTCGTCGGTTCCTTCGACTGGAATAACATCGGGCGCACCTTCGACGCGGTGAAGCTGCGCTGGGAGGAAAAGAAATGGTCGCTCGACGCTTTCGCCTCGACGGTCGTCGTGCCGACGCGCGGGAAATACAACCAGTCGGATTTTCTCAACGGCAACGAGACGGATCGCGGCCAGCTTTTCAGCGGGCTGTACTTCAGCACCACGGCGCTGCCGTTCCAAACCACGGACGTGTACGCCTTCCACCTCCACGAGGACACGGGCCTGAAATATCAGCCGACCGCCATTGGCGACACGAACTTCGTCACGCTCGGTTTCCGCGTGAAATCGAAACCGGGTTACTTTCACCACGAGCCCGCGTCCGCGGCAGATGGCAAGGCGGTGGCCGATGGCAAATCCACGCCGCCACCGCCGCCCGCGCCAAAGCCGCTCGGTCTCGACTACGACGGCGAGTACGCGTTTCAGACCGGCCGAGTGCGCGGCCTCGACCTCACGGCGTTCGCCGTCCACACGGGCCTCGGCTACACCTTTGACCTGCCGTGGACGCCGCGCCTCGGCGTTGAATACAACTTCGCCACCGGCGACAGCCATCCCGGCGACACGGACCTCGAGACGTTCCAAAATCTCTTCCCGACGAATCACAAGTTCTACGGCTACATGGACGTCTTCTCCTGGCAGAACATGCACAATCCCGCGGTCAGCCTGAAGGTCGCGCCGTGCAAGAAAGTAACCGCGCAGCTCGACTACCACGGCTTCTGGCTGGCGACGAACGAGGACGTCTGGTACCGCGCCAATGGCACCACCGCCGTCCGCCCGCTCACTCCGCTGGCGCGCAATGCGGACAAGTTCGCCGGCTCGGAAATCGACTTCACCGTGATTTACAAACCATTCAAGCAGCTCGCGCTGCAAGCCGGCTGCAGCCACTTCTTCGCGGGCACTTACCTCAAGGACACCGGCGCGCACGACGACGCCAACTTCGGCTACGTGCAGACCACCATCGAGTTCTAAACGCGGCGCTTTTCTTGGTTGGAAAAAAAGTCCGCCGTCCCGGTCGCCGCACCGGGCGGCGGACCCTGCCACAGGTGCGTCCCGCCCCGCCCGTTCTTCTTCGTGTAGTCCAGTTCCCGAATGTTCCTTCTTTCGCCAGTTAGCGGAGCGTATCGCATGGAATGTCTCGTTAGTTGATCGACGATTATGCTGCAACCAATCGAATGAGTGCGCAGGGACTGACGGCGTCCCAGTGTGCGGCCTCCACCGGGGAAAACGTGCCGCGAAAGTTTGTGCGAAAGGTTTCTAGGCGGACGAGCGGGGAGGGGGTTATTCGGAGGAACATGAAATCTCCCCGTGGTTATTTGCGCACCATTGCCTGCCTGATGCTGTCCGGTTCCGTGGCTTTCGCCGCGACGCCGCGGCTGAAAGTCAGCGAGAACAAACACTTTCTCGTCACGGAAACGGGCGAGCCTTTTTTCTGGCTCGGCGATACGGCGTGGGAGATTTTTCACCGGCTCACACGCGAGGACGCGGAGCGTTACCTGGAGAATCGCGCAAAGCTCGGGTTCACGGTCATCCAAGCGGTGGCACTGGCGGAATTCGACGGCCTCAACACGCCCAACGCCTACGGCCACAAGCCGCTGCTGGACAACGATCCCACGCGGCCCGATGTGCGCGAGGGGCCGGACAATGATTATTGGGATCACGTCGATTTCATCGTGGAAAAGGCGAACGCACGCGGGCTGACCGTGGGGTTTCTGCCGACCTGGGGCGACAAGTGGAACAAAGGTTCGGGCGCGGGGCCGCAAATTTTCACGCCGGCCAATGCGGCGATTTACGGCGAGTGGATCGGGCGCAGATACAAGGACGCGGGGCTGGTGTGGATTCTCGGCGGCGACCGCGGATTCGACAGCGAGGAGCAAAAGGAGATCATCCGCGCGATGGCGCGCGGGCTGCGCAAAGGCGATGGCGGCGCGCATCTCATCAGCCTGCACCCGAACGGCGGCGCGGGTTCGTCGGGAAATTTTCACCACGAACCGTGGCTCGATTTCAACATGCGGCAGAACGGCCACGACTTGGAATTCACCGGGCGCTACGACCGCACGCGCGAGGATTACAACCTCACGCCGGTCAAGCCCGCGCTCGATGCCGAGCCGATTTACGAGGATCATCCCGTGTCGTTTAACGCGAAGAAATTCGGCCACTCCATCGCGGCGGATGTGCGGCGTGCGGCGTATTGGGATTTGTTCGGCGGCGCGTTCGGGCACACCTACGGGCATCATTCGGTGTGGCAGTTTTGGACGCCGGAACGCGCGCCGGTGAACAATCCGCTGATGCCGTGGACCGAGGCGATCAACCAGCCCGGCGCAGCGCAGATGCAGCACGCGCGGCACCTGCTGGAGTCGCGCCCTTTCCTCACGCGAGTGCCGGATGACTCGGTGATCGTGGAGACGAACATCCCCACGGCGATGCCCGGCGCGGGCACGCGGCATTTTGCCGCGACGCGCGATGAGGCGGGCAGCTACGCGATGGTCTATGCGCCGGTCAGTCGCGCGTTCAAAGTGCGCATGGAAAAGATCGCGGGCGCGAAGATGAAGGCGTGGTGGTTCAATCCGCGTGACGGCAGCGCGGCGGTGATTGGCGAATTTGCCAACACGGGCGAGCGCGAATTCATCCCGCCGACGCCCGGCGAGGCGCTCGACTGGGTGCTCGTGCTCGACGATGCAGCGAAGAATTTTCCGGCACCAGGACAACCGCTGAAACTGCAATGAATCCCCGGGCGTGACGCCCACCCTACCCGAAAAAACTGCCGCGGAACGGCTTTAGAAAAACTTAAACCGCCCTAGCTCTCCGCTGGAAAGCATCCACCGCGCAACCGCGACACCCATCATTTCCCGGCGCGCAATTTTTCCACCCGCTCGTCGAACTGCTCGCCGTTCGCGGAGAAGCGCTGCACGTCTGGCAGCGTTTCGATTTGCTTCCGAATGTTGTCGTCGAGGTCTTTCGCCTCGCGCACTTCCACATTCCATCCGCCCTCTTTCAGCGCGCTCACATTGATGCCCGCCGCCTTTAGCCTAGCGACCGCAGGCGGTGGCTAGGCGGCAGGCAGCGAGGCCGCAGCGAAATGGAAAATGATGGCGAGGACGGGGCGATGTGGCGGTTCATGATGGGTGTTGGTCGCGGTATAAAAATCCGCCGAAAAGCACTCAAGGTGTCTGCACGACGAGGTCGGTGATGCTGGCCGAACCGCCGCTCACGGCGACTTCGAGCGCGCCGTGGCGGAGGTCGTAGGCGCGGGCGCTGAAGGCGTGGCGGTCGTTCACGAAAACTTCGATGAGTGTGCCGAGCACGAACGCCTCGACGCGCACGGGCCGCTTCGGATCGAACGGGCAGACGCGGCGGAAGTCCATACCGGGTCCGGTGAATGCGATCTCCTGCTGGCGCGGATGCAGCGTGAGGCGGTAGCCGGGGCCGGCGATGCGAAAGCCGACGGTGAAAGTCGCCGCGTCGTCGAGCGTCGCGTGGAGATCGAGATGGTAGTCGTCGGGCACGGTGAAGTGCGTGCCCGCAATTACCCCGGCGCGGCCCGCGCGGCCGTCGAGCGCGAGCGGCTTTGGCAAGGTGAACGCGGCTTCGCGGAACGGCGCGCGCACTT
Organism: Chthoniobacter sp.; assembly: GCA_025351065.1. GTDB lineage: Bacteria > Verrucomicrobiota > Verrucomicrobiia > Chthoniobacterales > Chthoniobacteraceae > Chthoniobacter. The sequence continues at coordinate 10,028 of JANXWQ010000395.1, forward strand.
CCGGCACGGGCTGCAGGCCGAGTTCGCCGGGCACGACTTCATACACTTCGCGCGGGATGCTTTGATGTCCGCCCCATTGGAAATCGCCGCCGTTGCGCTCGCCCGCGAGATCGCGCTGCCAGCCGGTGAGGACGTGGCGTTTGCCATCCCACATCCGCTTCGCCGCGTAGAGAATCGGCGTGTCGATCGCCTTGCCGGGAGCCGGAGACCAAGGCCCCGCCAGCTTTGGCGCGGAGCGCCAGGTCGTGACGCCCTCGCTCGGCGAAGTGATGAGATACCACGTCTCGTTGATCCGAAATAAATCGGGGCACTCGGGTGTCCCGCGGTAGCCGTCGCACAGCGGATCGCGCTGCTCCCATGTCACGAGATCGCGCGACACGGCGACGCCGGTGACGGGGCGTTTGTCCTTCGCATCGCGCGCGCAGAGCAGCATCCAGAACAGGCCGTCGTCGGGATTTTGGAAAACGAACGCGTCGCGAAAATCGTCGTTGTGCTGATTGTCGTAGTGCGTGCCGTCCGCGGTGAAGGTGTCCTGCGGCTGCTTCGTCCAGTGGATGAGGTCGGGACTGGTCGCGTGGCAAATGTGTTCGCTGTTGCGGATGTGGCGTCCGTTTTCGCCCGTGTAGAAAATGTGGAAGACGCCCGCGTTCTCGATCACCGATCCGGTGAAGACGCTGCCGCCATCGGGCTCGTCAGGTTTGCCGAGCGGGAGCGCGTCGGGCAACTCCTGCCAATGCACGAGGTCTTCACTCGATACGTGCGCCCACGGCGTGCCGCCATGTCCCGCGCGCAGATAGAAAATGTGATACGTGCCCTTCCAGAAAAACGGGATCGTGTCCGCGAGCGTCGCACCCTCGGGGCGATACTGCACGGGCGAGCGGAAGGGCGGCGGCGGCAGCGTTTGCGGCGCGGCGGCGGGGGCGGCGATCATGTAGGCCGACGTGCCGTTGAGGATGAGCTTGCCGCCTTCGAGGCGCGCGCCGTCGCGGAGTTCGCCGGGGAGAAATGTGCCCGTCGCATCCGCGGCGGTGCCGTCGTCGAAGGTCCATTTCGCCACGGGCTTCGGGCCGGCCTCGGAGCCGGGTTTGAGCGTTGCGAGCATCGCCGCATCGAGCGCGGTGTCGTAGATGCGCGCCTCGTCGATCGCTCCCGCGAAGAACGCCGTGCCACCGGTGTTGCGATGCCGCTTGCCGATCAGCGCGAGCGTTTCGCGGTCGAAGCCCACCGGCTCCGCAATCTCGTGGCTCGCGATTTCCGCGCCGTTGCGGAAAAGGCGCACGGTCTTCCCGGCGTAACTCGCTGCGACCTGCACGAATGTGTGCGCGTCCGCCGTTTCCGCGGGCCACGCTGACTGCGCGCGCACGGTGCGTTTGTATAATTCGCTGCCCACCATCCAGCGTCCCGGCTCGATCTCGCCGAATATGAGCCCATCGAATTCCCCGCTGCCGCGCTCGACCGTGAGCACGCTCCCGCCGCGCTGCGTCGTGTTCGCGAGCTGCACCCACGCGACGAAAGTCTTGTCGCGCAGATGGAGCGCAGGCGGCTCGGCGAAGGCGGGCGCGATGAGCGTGGTGAAGGAAAGGAGTGCGGCAAGCATGGAGCGATTCATGGCGTGAGTGTCAGCCCTTTCCTATTCCGCATGGGAGGATGAAGTCTGCCTCGAAAGGTCAAAGCATGCGTCTCCTGACGCGGACTTTTGGACAGAAAATGAGGGCAACCAGCTTGGGCACATGAGGCTGACCCTCTTCGCCCCATCCCCCATTTTTCTGTCCTCAATCTTCCTGCCCACACCCGCATTGAGGCTGATGGTCATTAAGCCGGATAAGCACAGAAACAAGTTCGGCGGGCATCCGCTTTTGTTTCAAAGACAAAGCGGGTTACGATGTTTGTTTGCAGATGAACGGCCGCCTTCAGTCCCACTCCCATCGCTTCACGCTACCGGCATGTCCCCGCATTCTGGCGTTCATCGGGATGGCGTGCGGTCTTGTCGCCGGCGCGTTGGGGGCGGTGCCAGCTGGCGAGTTTCAGGAGAAGCTGCGACCGGTTTTGCAGGAGCACTGCTTCAAGTGCCACAACGCCGAGAAGCACAAAGGCGGGATCGATCTCACGCAGTTCGACAGCGAGGGCGCGGTGCTGAAAAAATACAAGCTGTGGCAGCGCGTGATCGAGGCGGTGAAGACCGAGGAGATGCCGCCGGACGACGACAAATTCACGCCGATGCACGGCGAGGTCGTAGTCGGCGGGGTGAAGAAAATCCTCGCGCTGCTCGACAGCGGGCATCCGTCTCTGCTCGATCCGGGGCCGTCGCTCATCCGGCGGCTGAGCCGCGCGGAATACAGCAACGCGGTGCGCGACCTCACCGGGCTGGAGCTGGATTTTTCCGCGCAGCTCGGGATGCCGGCGGACTCGACGGGCACGAGTTTCGAGAACCTCGCCGCCGCGCTCAGCGTGCCCGCGTCGTTGTTGGAGAAATACTTCGCGGCAGCGGACCTCGCGCTCACGCGACTTTTCGGGGAGCCCGATCCGCAGTGGGATGGCAGGCCGGATTGGGAGCGCAAGCCGAACGCGGAGCAGGTGAAAAAGGCGCGCGCGAAGTTCTTTGGCGAGCTGCCGGAAAACGCGGAGCGTACGGTGACAGCGGCGTTCGTCGGAAAGTTCGCGCGGCTCGCGTGGCGGCGACCGCTCGCGGCGGCGGAGACGGAGCGCCTGATGAAGCTCTACGACGCCGCGCTGGCGAGTGGCGACCCGCCGCGCGCCGCGCTGCGCAAGGTGCTCAAGCCCGTGCTCGTCGCGCCGGATTTTCTTTTCCGCATCGAGGAAGACCGCACACCAAAGCAACCCGCGGCTGGCGCGGTCATCGCGGCGGCGAAAGTGAGCGACCTCGAACTGGCGTCGCGGCTGGCGTTCTTTTTGTGGTCTTCGCTCCCCGACGACGCACTGCTCGCCGCTGCCGAAAAAGGCGAGCTTTCCAAGTCTGTCGCGCTCGAAGCGCAGGTGAAGCGGATGCTCGCCGACGAGCGCGCGAAACGGCTGACGAGCGACTTTTTTCTCCGCTGGCTAGGAGCGAACAAAGTCAGCGAAGCGCGCCCGGGCACGGAGTTTTTCCCGGCATTCAACGACGCGATGAAGAAGGCGATGCGCGAGGAAGTGACCGCGTTTTGCGACAATCTCCGCGCCGAAGACCGCCCGGTGCTCGACCTCATCGCGAGCGACTACGCCTTTGTGAACGCCGACCTCGCGAAGCTCTACGGCATCGACGGCGTGACGGCAAAAGACATGCAGCGCGTGGCGCTTAAGCCGGAGCAGCATCGCGGCGGCGTGCTCGGCATGGGCGCGGTGCTGGCCGCGACTTCGCACACGAACCGCACCAGTCCGACCAAGCGGGGCAAGTGGATGCTCGACGTGATCTTTGGCAATCCGCCGCCACCGCCTCCGGCCAATGCGGGCATGTTCAAGGACGAGGACAAAAACAAAAAGGAGCCGAAGGATTTCCGCGAAAAACTCGCGCAGCACGCGAGCGACCCGGCGTGCGCGGGCTGTCACGCAAAGATGGACCCGCTCGGCTTCGGTCTCGATAATTACGACGCCATCGGCGCGTGGCGGCCCACCTCGCCGGAGCTGAATACCAGCGGCACGCTGCCCGGCGGCGAAAAATTCGGCGGCGTGGATGAGTTGAAAAAACTCGTCTGGGCGCGGCGCGATCAATTCGTGCGCAACGTCATCGGCCAGATGCTCACCTACGCGCTGGGCCGCGAGCTCGATTACTACGACGAAGGCCAGATCACGCGCATCAAAACCGCCGCCGACAAGAGCGGCGACAAGCTCTCCGCGCTCGTCCTCGGCATCGTGCAAAGCTACCCTTTTCAATACCGCCGCAACGCCGAGCCCGCGGTCGCCGCGAAATGAGCGGGCATCGTTGCGAGACCAAAACCACTGAGTAGTCCGAACGGATTGCGTCGCCGAAGTCGAAAACTACGACCGGCGCATCCAGTCGGCCATCAACATTCAGGGAAAGAAGATGCAGCGCCGCGCGGAGTTCCTTTTGATGTTCACCTTGCGCAGTAATGCACAGGCAAGCTACCAAGTTGCCTTCACATGCCCGACAAACATGAGCAGGTTGCTCGAACGATTCTCAAGACTACGGAGGAAGCGCGTCGTCGGTTGAATGAGTTTTCCGCGAGAATGCTTCGCACTCGTGGAGGCCGCATCGGCAGTGGAATGGGTGCGGTCATCGAGGCGTTGTGGGGATTTTTCGTGAACCAAATCCTGTTGGAAGATGCGAAGTGCCGCATCGAACTCGCGCGGATGTATGGCCACGATTACAACGACTTTGCGTGCATAGGGCGTGGCGTGGAATGGCATCCTGAGACGCGTGAGGGCGAGTTGCTGCGCGTCGAAGTGAAGTCGATGGTCGCCTCCGCGGATGAATCAAAGGCGCACTTCGACCGGCTGGGCCATGAGCTTCACGAAACTGATTTGCTGGCGGTGTTTCTTTGGGATTGGCTGCCCGTTCCCGCACCGGGAGGACCGCCGCCGGTTGGCGGCTACGTATCGCCACAGGTGAAGGATTATTTTGTCGGGCGTGCCAGTGACATCGCTGCGCTGCGCGATGCGCTCCACCGCGAATGCGGTGGCACGTTCGTGGAGAGCGGAACGTGCCCGGACAAATGCGCCGTCGATGCCTGCCTGCACATCGGCGAACCATTGAACGCAAAAGGAAGCAGGGAAAGACCAAGCGGGCCGAGTTCGACCCGAACAAAGACAGTTTCGTATCAAGCGAACTTCGGCGGCTTGGTTCGGATGCTGGGTTGTCGGACGCCGCAGGCGCGCTCGATCGTGCGAAAGTTTTACGCGGAGAGTCCAACCGTGAAAACCCACTTGGATTTTGCCGCTCGAAACTTTCTTCGCGTCGCGAAAGTGCTGCGCGAATGATGCGATGGCTCACGAGCCCAAGGCATGTTCCGAAACAATCGCGTCGAACTCTTCCGGGATACTGTCGAGCCGTGCTTTGAGCTTGCGCCGCTCGGCATAGAGTTTCGTCAGTTGCTCCGCCATTTTGTGCTGAACCTCCAGTGGGGGCAGCGGCAGCGTGGTGCGGAAAAAATCGCCCGGTGATACGCGCGGCAAAGCGGCACCGCTTTGCAATCGCGCCAATTGCTTTGCAATTTCGTTGGACGCCAGCAACGCACGGAGCACAACCGGCAGAATCCTGTCGCGGTTTGGCTTTAGGACGATGAATTCAGTCGAACACAGGCCGGCGGAGAATTCGTCGGCAGCGAGAAATACTTTGCGCAGGTAAGAACGGAGCCGTCCGTAGAGCACGTAATCGGCAGCGAAAACTTTTGAGCGCGATTTGATTTCGTGCCGCGCGCGTTTTTGCAGGCCCACCGGGTCGCCAGTCA
>JANXWQ010000025.1 GCA_025351065.1 Chthoniobacter sp.
GCCCCACTTGGCCGTCTCGGAGATCGAGAAACGCATGCCGGCGATGCCTGCCTCGTTCATCAGATCGACGATGAGCTTCAACTCGTGGAGGCACTCGAAATAGGCCATCTCGGGCGCGTAGCCGGCCTCGGTCAGCACCTCGAAACCCGCCTGCACCAGCGCGCTCGCGCCGCCGCAGAGGACGGTTTGCTCGCCGAAAAGATCGGTCTCGGTTTCCTCCTTGAAGGTCGTTTCGATGACACCGCCGCGGGTGCCGCCGATGCCTTTGGCCCAGGCGAGCGCGACCTTTTTGGCCTTCTTGCTCGGGTTTTGGTAGATGGCGATGAGGGTCGGCACGCCTTTCCCCTCGGTGTACTGACGGCGGACGATGTGGCCGGGGCCTTTCGGCGCGACCATGATGACGTCCACGTCGGCGGGCGGGACGAGCGTTTTGAAATGAATGGAAAAGCCGTGGCTGAAGACGAGGGTCTTGCCCTTCGCGAGGTTCGGACGGATGTCCTTTTCAAAGGCCGCGGGCTGTTTCGTGTCGGGGATCGCCACGAAGATTACGTCGGCGCGTTTCACGGCCTCGCCGGTGTCGAATACCTCGAAGCCCTTGTCCTTCGCCACGGCGCGCGACTTGGAGCCGGGGTAGAGGCCGATGATGACTTTGACGCCGGATTCCTTGAGATTCAGCGCGTGGGCGTGGCCCTGGGAGCCAAAGCCGAGCACAGCGCAGGTTTTGCCTTTGAGCACGGAGAGGTCAGCGTCTTTGTCGGTATATATTTTCATGGGTATTAGGAGTGAAAAGGGTTACTGGGATTTGCGGGCGAGGGCGACGCGGCCGGTGCGGGTCAGTTCGGTGATGCCGAACTTGCCCATGAGCATGAGAAACTTGTCGATCTTCGACTCGTTGCCGGTGATCTCGATGGCGAGGTTGTTGATCTGCACGTCGATGATTTTCGCGCGGAAAATATCGCCGATTTGCATGACTTCGGCGCGCGTCTCAGAGTTTACGGTCACGCGCATGAGCACGAGTTCGCGCTCGACCACTTCGTCGTCGCTGAAATCCTCGATCTGGATCACGTCGATGAGCTTGTTGAGCTGCTTGGTGACCTGCTCCAGCGTGGTGTCGTCGCCTTTGACCACGATGGTCATGCGCGAGGTGGAGGGGTCGAGCGTGGGGCCGACGTTGAGCGAGTCGATATTGAAGCCGCGTCCGCTGAACATCCCGGCGATGCGCGTGAGCACGCCGAATTTGTTTTCAACGAGGACGGAAATGGTGTGGCGCATGGCGAAAGGGCGCGGAGTCTCGGCGGGTGAAAAGGGGGAGTCAAACGCAAACTTTCCGGTGGGAAAAATCGGCTTGCCGAGGTGGGGCCGCTACTGGCATGGAAGCCGCTGATGCTCAGTCTGCCTCGTAATGAGACCCTTTCCATGAAACTACATCTGCCCTCCCTTACCTGCCTGCTCGCTCTGGCGGCGCTCGCGGCTGCGCCCTTCCAGGCCACGGCCGACTACATGCTCAGCTCGGAGGAGGAATTGATCGCCGAATATCTGGCGAACGACCCCGGTCAGGAGCGGCCTGCGCTGCATCTCGACCCGATCCTCTCGCGGGTGGCGCGCGAGCGGGCGGAGGACATGGCGGCGCGCAACTATTTCGACCATGTGAACCCGGACGGCTGGGCGGCCAATGCGCTGGTGCTGGACGCGGGTTACATCCTGCCGTCGGCATGGGGCACGGATTTGACTAACAACTACATCGAGTCCATCGCCGCCGGCCAAAACAATGCGGCGGACACCTGGGCGGACTGGATGGCCTCGCTGCCGCATCGTACGCACCTGCTGGCGCTCAATGCCTTCTACCAAACCGAGACGTCCTATGGCGTGGGTTACGCCTATTCGGCCAATAGCACCTACAAGCATTACTGGGTGGTTATCACCGCGCCGCCGAATGTCCCCGAGCCTAATGCCGCGCTGTTTATCTCCCAAGGCGCACCGTCGGCCATGACCGCGGGCCAGACCTACAGTGTGTCGGTCTCGATGCTGAATACCGGGAGCAACACCTGGACGCAGGGCGCGGGCTACCGGCTCGCGTCGCTGGCCGGCTCATGGGGCACGGTCAATGTTCCCGTGCCTGCCACCGTGACGCCGGGCAGTGCCATGATCTTTAGCTTTACTGTGACCGCGCCGGCCGTTGCCGGTTCCGAGAGTTTCCAATGGCGGATGGAGCAGGAAGGCAGCGGCCCCTTTGGCGAAGCCACGCCGAACCGCGTCATTCCCGTGAGCCTCCCCGTGCCGCCGCCGCCCAGCAGCAATGCCTCGTCGTCCGGGTCATCCGGCAGTTACTCCGCTTCGGGCAGCAGCTCGAAAAAAAGTAAGAAAAAAGGCAAGTCGAAAAGTAAAAAGAAAAAGAAGTAAGTCAGGCGCGTGGCGGACTTGATGGGGGGCTTGCGGTGCGTGCTTTTAGAAAGTGACGCTGCCGTTGGCGCCGGTGAAAGGCAGTGCCAGCCAGCCAGCGGCTTTGGTCCAGGCGGGATACGGGGTCTCCGCAGGCTGAGGGTCGGGGCGGCGCGGGGGCGAAGCAGTGGCACATCCGCCTGCGCCGAGCGCGCCGGCGGCGAGGAGCAGCATGAAAGTGAGGCGCAGTTTCATCGGTTTGTGCCGCTTCGATAGCGCACCCATCGCGCAGGGCAAGCGGCGTTTCCTTGGCTCTGCTGGGCGGGTCACTGGACGGGCAAAAATCAAAGGGTCGCCATCCAGAACGGAGTTTCGCCGCGGGCGCAGAGGGAGGCGAAAGGCAGTGAGAATGTCGGCAGGTTTGGCTTCGCGCCGAAAGGTGACGCCGCCAGCAGTCATGAAAAAACATCCGTCGGGCGGCGAAACTTTGCCTTGCAAAGTATGCTTTGTGCGGCAAAGTCCACGCCATGCCGAACCGCTCCGACGCCGAGGAACACCTCCGCATCATCCGCTCGCTCATGGAAAAGGCGACGATCTACCGCGCCATCTCTGCGGAAGCCGCGGCGGTCGGCGGCACGCTGGCGATTGCTGCGTCATTCTTTTTTGGGAACTATTTTCACGACCCGTTTTATCACCTTCCGGCGCAAGATGTGAGTCCACGGCAGTTCGTGGCCTTGTGGTTATGCATTCTCGGTCTGACTGGTTCCATCAACGCATACTTTCTCTATCGAGGTGCGGCTCAGCGCGGAGAGGTTTTCTACTCGCCCGGAATGCGTTTGGCCTTGAAGGCGTTGATACCGAGCTTCTTGGTAGCCGGTATTTTCACAGTCGCAGTTATTGCTGGCAGACAGTCTCCATTCGGTGCGGTCTTAATTCCCAAAGTGTTTGAAGGCATCGTTCCAATTTGGATCACCTTTTATGGCTTGGCACTGCTGGCTACATCGCACTTTGCACCACGCTCATTGTGGTGGCTGGGCTGGGCATTTTTGATCGCCGGTTTGATTGTATTTTTTCAAATGAATCCGCTCCGATTTTTCTTCGGTGGCGTTGGTTTGTGGACACCGGAAAAATCCGCAAGGCTGGAGGACTGGCAGGCGCTCTTCGGTTGCCAGCGCTGCATGGCCGGCACCTTCGGCCTTTTCCACCTCATCTATGCCGCCTGCACCTGGCCGCGGCGGGGGCGCGGAGCGGACAGCGGCGCGCAGCCATGAACCGATGTTTGACTTCGATAAACTCGACAAGCTCATCCATGAGAAAGGCCGCCTCGGCATTATGACGCTCCTCGCCGCCCGCCCGAGCTGGACGTTTCAGGATTTGAAAGCCGAGCTGGAACTCAGCGACGGCAATCTCGTGACCCACCTGCGTACGCTGCACGACAATGGCTACGTGGCGGTGACCAAGGAGATGTTCGACCGTCCGCAGACGAGCTATGCGCTGACGAAGAAGGGCCGGCAGCAGTTTGAGGACTACCTCACGATCCTGGAGCAGATTTTGAAAGTGGGCCGTCCGGGCAGGTAGCCGACCAACCGCCATGCAGCACGAATCCGCCTCATTTTGCCCGTTAGCTTTGCCGTGCAAAGCGAACACTTCGATTATGAAAATCCAACTCGCAGAACACTATGGCCTTTGCTTCGGCGTGCGCGATGCCATCGCGCAGGCGGAGCGGCTCGCGGCGCAGGGGCCGCTCACGATCCTCGGCGAACTCGTCCACAATCCCGTCGTCCGCGAACGGCTCGCGCAGCGTGGGGTGCGCGAGGGCGTGCTCAATGACGAGTCCGCGCCGACGGCGCAGGTGATGATTACGGCGCACGGGGCTTCGGAACGGAAGCGCGCGGAGTGGCGCGGGGCCGGGTTCGGCGTGGCGGACGGGACGTGTCCGCTGGTGCGGCACGCGCACGGGCAGCTCGGGTTGCTGGTGAGTCTCGGCTATTTTCCGGTGGTCATCGGGAAGCGCGGACATGTGGAGGTCGCGGGGCTGACGGGCGATTTTCCCGACGCCTTCGTGGTGGAAAATGCGGACGACATTTCCCAGCTCCCGCTGTACGAACGCTACGGCGTGATTTCGCAAACCACGCAGCCGGTGGAGAAAGTGCGGGGGCTGGTGGAGGCCATCCGCGCGGCGCGGCCGGGGAGCGAGGTGCGGTTCAGCGACACGGTCTGCCAGCCGACGAAGAACCGGCAGCGGGCGCTGCGCAAGCTGCTCGCCGAGTGCGACACGATAGTCGTGGTCGGCGGACGCAACAGCAACAACACCGCGCAGCTCGTGACCGCCGCGAGCGCCGCCGGGCTCACCGTTTTTCACATCGAGCGGGCGGAGGAGCTGGAGCCCGCGTGGTTTTCCACCGCGGAAAAGGTGGGCCTGACGGCAGGCACCTCGACGCTGAAAGAAACCGTCGCCGCCGTCCACGAACGGCTGAAAGAAATCGCGGCCTCACTCACGCCTGCCACCGCCTGAATCAACTTTATGAACTACCAAACCTGGCTGACCCATTTCCGTGCGAATCGCGAAGACCGACCCGAGCCCGAGTGGAGCGCGCCGTTTTCGATCACCGGTGAAAAGCTCCACCTGCTGCGAAAGTCGCTCGCAGAATACCAACTCGGCGACGGTGGCGGCGAATGCTGCCTGGTGGCGGGCGATGCGGAGACCTACCGCGGGGCGAGCGAGGAGGCGCGGGCGGTGGTGGATGCGTGGTTTGCGGAGGAGCGCGAGCACTCGCGGCTGCTGGCGCGGGCGGTCGAGCGGGTGGGTGGGGAGTTCATCACGAGCACGCCAGCGTTCCGGCTTTTCTATGCGATCCGGCGGACGCTGGGCGTGCAGTTTGAAATGCTCGTGCTGCTCATCGTGGAGATCGTGAGCACGGGTTACTACCGGGTGCTGCGGCGGCAAGTGGGTGATGAACCGATCGCTGCGATGTGCCGGCTCATTCTGCGCGATGAGGCGCGGCACATTGACTTTCATCGCGACCGGCTGGCGGCGCGGCAGCCGCGCGGCGCGGGGACTTTATGGACGTGGCAGTTTCATCTGCTGGGCCGCGCGTGCGCGTGGTTTTTGTGGCTGGGCCACGGCCGCTGTCTGCGGGCGCTGGGCGGGACGCGCGCGGAACTTTTTGCCCATGTCGTCAGCGGGCAGCGCAATTTTCTCGCCGAGTTGGCGGAGCGGGCGCGACCCCGCGCAGCGCTTACGGCGCGGACGACGCTTTCGGCCAGTTGAGCACGTCGAGATCGGGCTCCACGGCGACGGTGTCGGGCCAGGTGAAGTGGCAGCTCTCGCAGTAGTATTCCTTGGCGATCACCCCAGTCGCGGCGAGCGCCGCGGGCAGCGCGCCCATGAGGGTGCGGCGGGAAAACTGCGGGAATTCGACCTTCGACGAGCCGCACTCGGGGCAGTGGACGGCATCGGCCAGCGCGCCTTCGGTTTCGTGCCATTCCTTGAGCAGCGCGTGGGCGCGATCTTCCTCGCCGCTGTGGACGCGCACGCGCATGTGGGCGCGCGGGTGGAGATTGAAGAGCTTCCATTTTTGCTCGTGCGACTCGTCGTAGATGTCGGCGCTGAAGCCGGCGTCGCGCAGCCGGAGGGCGATTTTTTCTGCGGGCGCGCGGTCATTGAAGGTGGCGACGGTGATGAGTTGTTCCATAGGTTTTGAGTCTGTTCGTTTTTCGCAGCCGTGGCGTCCGTGTGCAAAAGGTGATTCTTCTTCGCGCGGCGGGCAAGAAATCATTCCACGCGGCGGTGAAAAATGGCGGACGGATTCTCTCGCCTAAACTTTCGCGCCCGAGTTGGATTATGTCTCCGGCGCACACCGCCGTTTTCTCAAAACCCCAAACCCTCCCGACCCATGAAAAACCTGCCGCTTCACCCCTCCCGCCGTTCATTCATCAAAGGCCTCGCCGTGACCGGCGGCGGGCTCGTGCTGCCGCGCGTCTTTTGGGCGCAGGACGGCGGATCGCCGGGAAAAAAACTGGGCGTCGCGGCCATCGGCTGCGGGGGCAAGGGCGAGTCGGACATCGAGGCAGCGGCCAAGGGCAATGAGGTGGTGGCACTGTGCGACGTGGATGCGCGGACGCTGGCGAAAGCGGCGGCGAAATATCCCGGCGCAAAGACGTTCAGGGATTTCCGCAAGATGCTGGACGAGGTGAAGGAGATCGACGCGGTGACGGTCTCGGTGCCCGACCACGCGCACTATCCCGCGGCCATGCACGCCATCGCGCTGGGCAAGCATGTGTGCGTGCAAAAGCCGCTGGTCAACACGCTCTGGGAGGCGCGCGAGCTGCACAAGGCGGCGACGAAAAAGGGCATCATTTCGCAGATGGGAAATCAGGGGCACACTTTTGACGACAACCGCAAACTCAAGGAATGGCTGGACGCGGGCGTGGTCGGTAAGATCAAGGAAATCCACGTTTGGACGAACCGCCCGATCTGGCCGCAGGGCCGCGAGGTGGCGTTCGCGCCGGCCGCGGTGCCGGAGTATCTCGACTGGCAGCAGTGGCTCGCGGCCACGCCGGATCACGCCTACTCGCCGGAAATCCATCCGTTCAAATGGCGCGGCTTTCTCGAATGGGGCGCGGGGGCCATCGGCGACATGGGCTGCCACAATATCGACCCGATTTTTTACGCGCTCGACCTCGGCATGCCGCAGCGCGTGGAGAGCAATGTGTGCGAGCTGACCGACATCGCCTGGCCGCGCGGCGCGACGATCAAATACCACTGGAAAAACCATCCGCGCGTCGGCGACCTGACGATGAACTGGTACGAAGGGCGCGGGCTCAACGACCTGCAAAATCTCCCCGCCGTGCCCGAGGCGCTGGGCGACATCAAGTTTGGCAGCGTCGGCTTTCTCATCATCGGCAGCGAAGGCGTGGTCTATAACAAGGCCGACCAGTGCCGCGACCCGCAGATTTTCCCGCAAAAGCGCCGTGATGAATTCCTCGCGTCGCCGCCCGCGCAGAAGTACGAGCGCAGTCCGAAGGCCGGGGCGCCGCAGGAGGAGTGGACGCTGGCGATCAAAAACGGCAAGCCGTTCGAGTTCATGTCGAAGTTCGACTACAGCATCCCGCTCACCGAGCTGTGCCTCATCGGCGGCCTCGCCATGAGGGTGGGCCAGCCCATCGACTGGGACAGCGCGAAACTCGAGGTCACCGGCCAGCCGGACGCGGCGCGTTTCATCAAGCGCGCGCACTACCGCGCGGGCTGGGAGTATTCGAGCGACAAGATTTAGCCGGGCGAAAAAGCGGCCCGGCTGGGCGTTTCAAAACATTTGCGAGAGGGCCGGGGAAATCTTCCCGGCCCTTTCTGCTTTTGCCGGCTTAGCTCGCGCGGTTCTTGAGCAGGTCGCGGATTTCCATGAGCAGCTTCACGTCGTCCGCGATGGGCGCGGGCGCGGCGGGCGCTGCCTCGGCCTTTTTTTTCGCCACCGCCATGAGCGCGTTCATTGGTTTCACCACGAGGAAGAAGACGACCGCCGCGAGGATGAGGAAGGCGATGCCGGCGTTGAGAAAATTGCCGATCATGACTCCCCCCTCGAGCACCGTCTTGCCGTCCTTCACGGCCTCGTGCGCCCCGATGGCGATGCCGGAGAAGTCAGGCTGTTTGACGATTAAGCCGATCAGCGGAGTGATGAGGTCTTTGACCACGGATTCGACCACTTTGCCGAAGGCCGCGCCGATGACGACGCCGACTGCGAGATCGACCACGTTGCCCTTAAGGATGAATGCTTTGAAGTCATTGATAAGCGTCATAGTGAGGTTGTTTTTGGGGTTAGCGGTTGTGAAACGGCCGCTCTAGCCGCGCGCTTTTCACTGGTGCTTTGGCCGATGTAAAGTTCCAAAGCGGCGGCGCAAAACAATTTGCCGCCGCCAGTGGAGCGGGTAGCCTCTGCGCCCCATGTCTTTCCAAGAACGCATCGACAGCGACCTCAAAGAGGCGATGAAAGCCCGGCAGGCGGAGCGGCTCGGCGTCATCCGCATGCTGAAGAGCGCGCTGAAAAACGCGGCCATCGAAAAGGGCGGGATGCAGTTTGTGCTCGACGACGCGGCGGCACTGGCCGTGGTGCGGAAGGAAATGAAGAAGCGGCAGGATTCCATCGAGAGCTTTGAAAAAGGGAACCGCCCCGAGCTGGCGGCGAAGGAAAAGTCCGAGGCGGAAATCCTCGCCGCCTACCTGCCGCCGGCGCTGGGCGCGGAAGAACTCACGGCCCTCGTCGCCGCGTGCATCGCCGAGACGGGCGCCACTTCCAAAAAGGAAATGGGCGCGGTGATGAAACTGGCTAACGAACGCGCCGCCGGCCGGGCCGATGGCAAGGCGCTGAGCGCCGCCGTTTCCGCGCAGCTCCATTAAACGCCGCATGGTCAGCGCCATCATCGTCGCCGCCGGGAGCAGCCGCCGCATGGGGTTCGACAAACTTTTTGCCCCGCTCGCCGGCAAGCCGGTGCTGTGGCATTCGCTCAAGGCGTTCAGCGACTGCAAGGACGTGGACGAAATCCTCATCGTCACCAAGGACGACGGCATGGACGAGGTCGAAGGGCTCGTCGCCACGCACAAGCTGATGAAAGTCACGAAGGTCATCAGCGGCGGCGCGGAGCGGCACATTTCCGTCTGGAACGGCCTGCAGGCGGTGAACAGCCGCGGGAGCGAGTACGTGGCCATCCACGACGGCGCGCGCCCGCTGACCACGCCGAAGCTCATCAAGGCCTGCCTCGACCTCGCGGAAATCCACGGCGCGGCCTGCTGCGCCTCGCAGATTCCCGACACGGTGAAACGTGCCAGCGTCGAGCAGATGGTCACCGAGAGCGTCGAGCGCACGGGCCTGTGGGCCATGCAGACGCCGCAGATTTTTTCCAGCGGCCTCATCCTCCAGGCCTACGCCGCGCTCATGGCGAAACACGAGATGGTCACCGACGAGGTCTCCGCCGTGCAGAAGCTCGGCAAAAAAATCGCCCTGCTGAAAAACGACGACTGGAATTTCAAGATCACCTTTCCGCACGACCTCGAGCTGGCCGAGCACGTCCTGGAATTGCGGGCCCAGAAAAAGAAGAGCTGAGAGTTGGGGGTGGAAAGAAAGTTGAGAGTTGAGGGTTGAGAGTTGCGAGGCAACGCACGTTATTCCGCCTTCCATTTTGCCAACAGCCCGCCAGCGGCTCCCGACGCAGCCAGCGCGCCTCTCAACTTTCAACTCTCAACTCTCAACCTCTTTGGAATACCCCTACCGCCTGACCAAGCTGCCCAACGGCGCGCGCATCGCGTCGGTCGAGATGCCGTACATGAAAAGCGTGAGCCTGGGCTTTTGGGCGGCCATCGGCGGACGGCACGAGACGGCGCGGCACAGCGGCATCTCGCACTTCATCGAGCACCTGCTGTTCAAAGGCACCAAACGGCGCACCGCGAAAAAAATCACCGAATCCGTCGAAGGGCTCGGCGGCTACCTGAACGCCTTCACCACCGAGGACCACACCTGCTACTACGCCAAGGCCGCCGCGCAGCACCTCCCGCAGCTTTGCGACGTGATCGCCGACATGTATCTCGACAGCCGTTTCGAGCCCGCCGAGATCGAGCGCGAGCGCGAGGTCATCCGCGAGGAAATCCTCATGTATCGCGACCACCCCGCGCAGCACGCGCAGGAGCTTTTGACGGAAACGATGTGGCCCGGCCACCCGCTCGGGCGCGCGCTCACGGGCACCGTCGAGAGCATCGGGCGGTTGAAACGCGCGGAACTCCTCGGCTTCCAGCGCCAGCACTACAACGGCGCGACGACCATCGTCACCGTCGCCGGCCCGGTCTATCACGACCGCGTCGTCGAACTGCTCACGCCGCTCCTCGCGCGCCTGCCGCGCGGTCGCGCGCCGCGTTTCATCCGCAGCCATCCCGACCGCGGCACGGCGAAGCTTTCCCTTTTCACCCAGGAGACCGAGCAGACCCACCTGGCGATGGGCTTCCACGCCTTTGGCCGCGCCGACGAGCGCCGCTTCGCGCTCAAACTCCTCTCCGTCATCCTCGGCGAAAACATGAGCTCCCGCCTTTTCCAAAAGCTCCGCGAGCGCCACGGCTTTTGCTACAGCGTGCAGTCCAGCATGGTCACGCTCGCCGACACCGGCGCGATCCAAATCTCCGCCGGACTCGACGCCGCGAACCTCGAAAAAGCCGTCCGCATGATCCTCCGCGAGCTGGAGATCCTGTGCCATAAAGCCCCCGGCCGCCTCGAACTGAAAAAGGCGCAGGACTACACCATCGGCCAGACCCTCATGGGCCTCGAGTCCACCTCGAACCAGATCATGTGGATGGGCGAAAGCCTGCTCGGCTACAACCGCGTCCTTTGCCCCGTGGAAATGGAGCGCAAACTCCTCGCCGTCACGCCCGCCGACATCCAGCGCGTGGCCTGCCACTGCCTGAACCGCGTGCGCCTGGGCGTCGCCATCGTCGGCCCGGTGAAGGACGAGGCGAAAATCCGCGGCTGGCTTTCTTAGGCGGCGCGGCTCCCTTCCGCTCAGTACGGGTGCGCGATGACGCGGCGTTCGGGATTCGTCGCGCCGGGGTCGCGGTAGATGTTGCCGGGCGAAACGCTTTTCATCTCGTAGCCCTTGAGCACGAACTCGGGGTAGAAGCCGTTGCTCGCAGGCTCATAGACCTTTTGCCCAGAGTAGTCGCCGTAGAGCTTGTATTCGTAGTTGTTGTCGCTGCCGATTTTACCCAGCTCGCGGTCGGGCGCGAGCTTGGTGTTTTCATTGAGCATGATGAGGACGGCGCTGCTCCACGGCTGGCCGGGTTTGCGCACCCAGCCCCAGAATTTGTAGTCCACTTTGTAATAGCGCCGCCCGATGTAGTAATCGCCCGCGGCTTCGCCTTGGATCTGGCTGAGCATGGCTGTGCGCGACGGGCCGGGCGGATCATCCGTGACGCAGCCGCCGAAGAAGGCGAGGGTGAAAAGGAGCGTGAGCAGGGCTGGAAGGCGGCGCAGAGACATGGGTGAGATTTTTACGGATGGTCGAGTTTGGCGAGGAAAGGCGCGAGCCATTCCGCGAGGTCGGATTCTTTCAGCGAGCCGGGCTCGGGCAGCGAGCCAAAGAGCCGCCACGCCTCGGTGTGGCCCACGCTTTCGCCCGGCGCGACGGTGCGCAGCGGGCTGAGGCTTCCGAGTTCTAGCATGTGGGCGTTGGTGAAAGTCTCGTAGTTGCAGCCGAAGTCGGGGTAGGTCGCGCCTTCTTCAAAGTGGACCTTTTTGATGAACAGCGCGCTGCGCATGAGGTAGCCGACCCAGCCCATGCGGTGGCGCAGGCCCAGCTTCGTGGGCGGGCTGTGCGGGGTCTGGCGCAGGGTGATGAACTCGCGGCCCCAGCGCCAGCGGTCGTCGGACGTGTCGGTGTAGGGCCAGAGCACGAGCAGGCGGTTTGGCAGGAGGTCGCGCGGGTGCTCGCCGAGCGGCGGGCGCGGGATGATCTCGAGCCCGCCCGGTTCCATGACGGTGATGCCCCAGGTGGCGAGCGTCGCGGGCTCGGCGCCGGTGTTGGTCGCGCGGTGCGTGAGCGTCACCGTGGAGGTTTCCGTGGCGAGGGTGAGGGTGAGTTCCTTTTTGATCGCGCCGGCGAAACTCTCCAACCGCACGCCGTCGGGCAGCAGTTCGGAGGTGACGGGGACATTGTCCGGCAGGTAGGTGCGCTCCGTTTCCGGCGCGAGCCAGAAACGGTGCCCGCCACGCCCCACGAAATGATCCTCGCCGCTCTTGCCCAGCTCCTCGGGGTTGGTCTTGAGCACGTTTTTTCCGCCCGGCAGGTGGCAGTAAGAAATGACGCGCGGCCCGACGTCGAGGGTGACGATCAGCTCGGCGTGGTCGTTGACGAGGCGCAGGCAGTTGGCCCAGCCGCCAAATTCGGTTGATTCAATTTTCATGGCTTTGCTTCTGCACTTTGGCGAGCAGCGCGGGCTGCCGCTGGAGATGCTGGGTCAGCGCCTGGATGGCGCGCAGGGTCGGGGGACTGATGTGGTGTTCCATGCCTTCGACATCGTGATAGATAACCTCCTCGTCGAGGCCAAGGAGTTTGAGAAAATCGGTGAGCAATTGGTGCCGCCGCGTGATGTTCCGCGCGAGCGCCTCGCCCGCCGTGGTCAGGATGAGGCCGCGGTATTTCTCGTAGTTCAGGAGACCCTCGGCATCGAGCCGCTGCACCATGTTGGTCACGCTGGCCTGGGAGATCTTCAGGCTCTGGGCAATGTCCACCACGCGGGCGTAGCCCTTCGTGTTGATCAGCTCGAGGATGCGCTCGAGGTAATCCTCCACCGCCTGGGAGGCGGCAGTCGGGATGGCGGTTTTAGCGGCGGGCATGCGGGCGACGCTAGGAGGCGGCGGAAAGGCCGTCAAGACCGCCGAAGATTGTCTGTTGACACATTTCTAGGAATGGTAAATAAAGTTAGTCCAACCTAATTTTGCTCATGCCCAGCTCCACCGAACCCGCCCTCGATCCCGCGCCCACCGACGGCTGGCGCGGACAAAGCGGGGCCTCGCTCCCCGAGGTTTTCCGCTCCGTCCCGGTGCCGCACGGCGCGTCGTTTTGGAAAAAGATCGCCGCCTTCGCCGGGCCGGGCTTTCTCGTCTCTGTGGGCTACATGGATCCCGGCAACTGGGCCACCGACCTCGCCGGCGGCGCGAAGTACGGCTACACCCTGCTCTCGGTCATCCTCATCTCGAACCTGATGGCCATCCTGCTCCAGCATCTCTGCGTGAAGCTCGGCGTCGTCACCGGCCGCGACCTCGCGCAAGCCTGCCGGGATCACTATTCGCAGCCCGTCGCCGTCGCGCTCTGGGTGCTCTGCGAGGGGGCCATCGCCGCGTGCGATCTCGCGGAAGTCGTCGGCTCGGCCATCGGCCTCCAGCTCCTTTTCCACATCCCGCTTGTCTGGGGCTGCGTCATCACGGTGCTCGATGTGCTCATCGTTCTTTTCCTGCAAAACAAAGGCTTCCGCTACGTCGAGGCGCTGGTCATCGCGGTCATCCTCACCATCGGCGGCTGCTTTCTCGCCGAGCTGATTTTTGCCAAACCCGACCTCCACAGCCTCGCGCTCGGCTTCATTCCTTCGGCGGAAATTTTTCACCGCGATAACAAGGAAATGCTTTTCGTCGCCATCGGCATCCTCGGCGCGACCGTGATGCCGCATAATCTCTACCTCCACAGCTCGATCGTGCAGACGCGCAACTTCGAGCGCACACCCGCCGGCAAAGCCGAGGCGATCAAGTTCGCCAGCATCGACTCGACCTTCGCGCTGATGTTCGCGCTCTTCATCAATGGCGGCATCCTCATCCTCGCGGCGGCGGCGTTTCATTTCACCGGGCATCAGGATGTGGCGGAAATCCAGGACGCTTTCAAGCTGCTCAGCCCCACGCTCGGCATCGGCATCGCCAGCACGCTCTTCGCGCTCGCGCTGCTCGCCAGCGGGCAAAACTCCACGCTCACCGGCACGCTCGCCGGCCAGATCGTCATGGAAGGTTTCCTCCGCATCCGTCTCGCGCCGTGGCTGCGCCGGCTCATCACGCGGCTCATCGCCGTCGTCCCGGCGGTCTGCGTCATCGGGTATTTTGGCGAGGGGAAAACGACCGATCTGCTCATCTGGAGCCAGGTCATCCTGAGCATGCAGCTCGGCTTCGCCGTCGTGCCGCTGCTGCTTTTCACCAATGACCGCACGAAGATGGGATTGTTCGCGAACCCGCTCTGGATCAAGGTTCTCGCGGGACTGACCGCCACCATCATCATCGTGCTGAACCTCAAACTGCTCTTCGATTTCTTCGCCCCCGAATGGTTGCAGAAGGCGCTCGGCATCTAACCCATTCCCCCGCCATGTACCGCAAAATTCTCGTCACCCTCGACACCACGCCGTCCGATCAAGCGCTGCTCCCGCACATCGCGCAGCTCGCCGTTTTGGTCAAAGCCGAGCTGCTCCTCCTGCACGTCGCCGACGGCTGGGCGGCGCGCAATTTCGACCAGCTCAACCTCGCCGAATCCGACGAGATGAAGAGCGACTGGAACTACCTCGAAGAAACCGCCACCCGCCTCCGCGCCGAGACCGGCCTGACCGTCGGCACCCGCCTCGCGCTCGGCAGCCCGCCCGCGCAAATCCTCAGCGTGGCCGACGCCGAGCGCTGCGACCTCATCGCCTTTGCCTCGCACGGCCACCGGCTCGTCGGCGACATCATCCACGGCAGCACTATCGAAGCCGTGCGCCACAAAGCCCGCGTGCCCATCCTCGTCGTCCCGCCGAAAAAGTAAGCTGGCTCCCGGTTCCGTACGACTAGGCGCAGTGAGATGGCGGGGCGGACGCCTTTGTCCCAGTCACTGCCACGGTGACCGGACCGCGAAAAAGACCGGCAGCACCTGGCTGCCGGCCCTTTCGAGAGCTTGTTGATCCGTCCTGCGGGTTATTGCGCCTCGACTTCCACACCCATCTGCCGCGCGGTGCCGGCGATGATGCGGTAGGCCGCGGCTTCGTCGCGGGCGTTCAGGTCTTTCATCTTGATCTTCACGATGTCGAGCACCTGCTTCTTGGACAGCTTGCCGACCTTCACCTTGTTCGGCTCCTTTGACCCGGCGGCGATGTTCGCGGCTTTCTTGATAAGGATCGAAGCCGGTGGCGATTTGGTGATGAAGGTAAAGGACTTGTCCTTATAGACGGTGATAACCACTGGCAGGATGTCGCCCGCCTGCTTCTGCGTGGCGGCGTTGAACTCCTTGCAGAACGCCATGATGTTTACGCCTTGCTGGCCGAGGGCGGGACCCACGGGCGGCGCAGGGTTGGCCTGGCCGGCGGGGATTTGCAGTTTGATTTGTCCGACGATTTCTTTAGCCATCTGATTAGTAAGTTAGAGTTGGTTTGGTAAGTGTCTGGCGACTTAGCTGCGTTCGACCTGCCAGTATTCGAGATCGACGAGGGTGTTGCGGCCGAAGATGGAAACCGAGACGCGCAGCTTGCCGCGATCCGGGTCGATTTCCTCGACGACGCCGGCTTGGTTTTGGAAAGGGCCGTCGGCCACTTTCACCGTCTCGCCGACGCTGAACGAAATCTTCGGCTTGGCCTTTTCCTCGCCACCGCGGATTTGTGCGAGCATGCCTTCGACTTCGTGCTTGGCCATCGCGATGGGGCGGTCCTTGTTGCCCGCGAAGCCAATGACGCCGTCCGTTTCCTTGATGAAGTACCAAGTCTTGTCCACGATCTGCTGGTTGTCATCGATCAGGAACATGTTCACGAAAAGGTAACCCGGATAGAGCTTCCGAATCGTCTCGGACTTCTTGCCCGCCTTGATCGACGAGACGCGCTCGGTGGGGAGCAGAATCTCATAGACGTAGTCCGACATTTCCTCGGTCTTGATGCGTTTGACGAGGTTGTCATGCACCTTGTTTTCCAGCCCGGAAAGGAGATGGACGGCATACCACTGCTCGCGTTTTTTTTCTTCGGTCATTGTGGAAATTAAGATTTGGCAGGCGCACCGAAGAGGTAGCCCATGAGCATGTTGAAAATGAAGTCCCAGCCGGCCACGTAACCGCTCAGCAGGAGCATCGCGATAACCACGATCATCGTGGAGTCAGTCAGCTCCTTGTATTTCTTCATCCCTTTCTCCTTGGGATCCCAAGGCCACGAGGCCTTCATGAGTTCGACTCTGACTTCGCTAAAGAAACTTTTGCTAGGGACGATCATGCGTGTGGACGGGAAAGGGGAGGCGGTGGGATTTGCGGCGAGCACGTCAGGAGGGACTTGAACCCCCAACAAGCGGTTTTGGAGACCGCTGCTCTACCAATTGAGCTACTGACGTATTTTACTTTCCGCCGAAAACGCGGGGTGGACTCAGCATCCGCCCCGCGCGTGATTCAGCAAGTTCTTGTTTGGCGGTTACTTCGCGTTCGCGAGGATCTCCGAGATACGGCCCGCGCCCACGGTCTTGCCGCCCTCGCGGATGGCGAAGCGCATGGTCTTTTCCATGGCGACCGGGGTGATGAGCTCGACTTCGACCGAGACGTTGTCGCCGGGCATGACCATCTCCACGCCTTCGGGGAGCTTGACCGAGCCGGTCACGTCCGTGGTGCGGAAATAGAATTGCGGACGGTAGTTCGAGAAGAACGGCGTGTGACGGCCACCCTCGTCCTTCGACAGGACATAAATCTCAGCCTTGAACTTCGTGTGCGGCTTGATGCTGCCGGGCTTGGCAATGACCATGCCGCGCTCGACATCGTCTTTCTTGATGCCACGGAGGAGCAGGCCGCAGTTGTCACCAGCGCGCGCCTCGTCGAGGAGCTTACGGAACATTTCGATGTCGGTGACGGTCGTCTTCACGGTGTCGCGGATGCCGACGAGTTCGATTTCCTCCATCTTCTTAAGGATGCCGCGCTCGACCCGACCGGTGGCGACGGTGCCGCGACCTTCGATGTTGAACACGTCTTCGACCGGCATCAGGAACGGCTGATCGACCGGG
>JANXWQ010000398.1 GCA_025351065.1 Chthoniobacter sp.
CTCGAGGATTACGATGCGGTCGCGGATGTTCGGGTTGTTGAACGTGTCGCGGTCATACACGTAGCACTCCGCCACCCACAGCCGCCCGCGCGCGTCGGTCGTCATGGCGATGGGCTGCTGCACGTCCGGCTCCGCCGCAAACGCCGTGCAGCGGAAACCCGGCGGCATTTTCATCTGCGCCGCCGCCTCCGCCGCCGGCTTCGGCCCGCCGGGCGTGCGCTCGGTGTTGATGGGTTGGGGAAAAGGCGCCGTCTGCGCGTTAACGGCGGCGGTGAGAAAGGCGAGGAGGAGCAGGCGTTTCATGGGGTGGGCGGTTGGCTTTGGATTAAAACCCGCCAGCGCGCGGGAGGCGGAGTCTAGGCTCAGCTTGGAAGTGCAACATCGTTTAGTGGCGAAGGTAGAGCTGAAGAATGACAGGAATGGGATTTTTTCCAAAACCGGCACGTTACCTGACTTCGGGCGGGCGGGCGCTGGCCTTGGCTTTGTCGGGGCGCGGCTCGTCGTGGGGGAAGGCGAAGCACAGGCCGCCGCCCTCGGCGCGGGGGGCGCGGAAGGGCGCGAGAGTGAGCAGGCGGTTTTCGTAATGCAGGGTGGCGCTGGCGCTCTCGGCGGCGGTGCCGCGGAAGCGGGCGGGGCCGAGTTTCACCTCGCCGTGGACGATGAGCGTGTCGGGCGTGGGCGCGGGGCCGCTGGCCTCGAGGGTGAGTAGCGGCGGCTGGGGAAAGTCGAACTGCGCGAGGGTCTCGGCGGCCTGGCCGGTAAACAGCGGGCGCAGGGCGGTGGGGTTGAGGTTGCTGCGCAGGCGGGCGCGGAACTCGCCGGGTAACTGCTGCATGTCGCCGCTGACTGCGCCGGTGCGGTGGGCGAGGAGGAGATCGCGCAGGGTCCAGCGCGGGCCGTCGGCGGAAAAGTCGGCGCTAGCGCTTTCAAAGACGACGGAGCGGCAGGCGAATTTGCCGAGCGCGAGGTGGCCGAGGATTTTCACCGCGGGCGCTTCGCCGAAGGTCAGTTCGGCGCGGGCGTCGATGGCGGGCGGGGTGTAGAAAACGGTGTCGTCGGGCAGCGGCAGCGCGTCGAAGGCGCGGAGCAGCGCGGGGGTGTCGAGGGTCGAGCGGAGGCGGAGTTGCGCGGTTTTGGCGGCGGGCTCGACGAGGCCAGTGAGGCGGAGTTCGCCGGCGGTGTCGCGGGCGGTGAAGTCGCGGAGATCGATGGCGCCGTCGCGGAAATCGGCGGCGACGTAAAGGCTTTGCAGGAGATAGTTTTTGCGGCGGATTTTTTCGCCCCACAGCGCGCCGGCGACGGCGATTTTGTCCGGCTGCGCGAGGTCACCGCTGAAGGTGACGCTGACCAGCGGCGGCTCGGCCTCGAATTTCAGCACAGCGATTTCGTCCGCGATCCGCTCGAGCAGTGCGAGGCCGTGGTCGCCGGGCTTGGGGCGGAAGGCCTGCGGATTGATGAGCCGTCCCGCGGCGTGGACGCGCACGCCGAAAACCTCGGCGTCGGCGTGCGCAAGGTAGATTTGCTGCGGCGGGAGAAACAGGAGCGCGTGGAGTTTTTCCACCTCGATCCGCTGGCCGTGCGACGACGGTGAATCGAGTCGCAACGAGAGGCTGGCGTCGCGGAGGTCGAGCGCGTCGAGGAACGGTTTGCCGCGAGCGAGATTGGCGTAATTCACCTGGAGCACCATCTCGTCGATGAAGACGATGGTGCGTTTGCGCTCCTTGGTTTCATAGACGCGCACCTCTTTCGCCACGAGGCCGCGCAACGGATCGAGCGTGAGCCGGCGCAGCGAAACCTCGAGACCGCGCTTGCGAAATTCGTTGGTGACGAGGCCGCGCCATTTGCTGGTGAAGCCTTTGTGGTAGGCGTACCAGCCCGCGCCGAGCAGCACCGCGAGGAGCAGTGCGAAAATGGTGAGCAGCACGCGGCGCATGGCGGAAAGCTGACAGGCGGCGGCGGGGCGGTGACAAGGGGATTCTCGCGGCGATGGCTCAGTATGACGACGTGGCGGTTATTTTTGAAAACGCAGAGACGCAGAGGCGCAAAGGACGCAGAGGTTTGGGCACCGAATCTCCTCTGCGATCTCTGCGCCTCTGCATCTCTGCGTTGAAAAAAAGCCGCAACCCACCTGACGGAGTCGCTGCCAAGTTTCGCGGGGCTTGTTGCAGGGCACGCGCAGTGCTTTAGTCTCACTCCCGATGATTAAAGCCAATTGTCGGGAACGTTTCACGGCGGCGGATTTCGATTTCGTCGCCACCACCCTCGCCCGCTCGGAGCGAGACTCGGTGACTCTGGTGGACCTCCTCACCGATGAGGACGCGCGCGACTCCATCCTCGACAGCCCGCGGCTGGTCGAGGCGGTGCTGGCGCAGGACGGGACGCTGCGCATTTCGCCGCAGCTCTACTTCTACGTTTTGATCAGGCATGTCTTGAAAACGACAGGCATGACCGACCGGCGCGTGAGCGACTACCTCGCCTCGCTGCTGGAAACTTTTTCGCAAACCGCGCGGATGAAATCGCCGGCGGACGGCAACGGCAACCCGGTGCAGTACGTGTCGGACATGTTGATTGCGCTACGCCGTGCGTCGCCAATGCAGACATTTTTAATCCGCGCGCATGTCGGAAATTACGCGCTTTTCATCACCGGCATTTTTCACGAGACGGTGCAGCGGCGGACGCAGCGCGGGGCGCCGGACATGGGTTTTTACGAGGACATGGGGCGCGCGAGCTTCAAGGCGGTGGCGGCGCATCAGGTGGCGCGGTCGTGCGCGCTAAGCGGGGTTTTTGAAACGCTCGCGGACGGCTTTCACGAGGCGCGGCTGGCGCTGAACCGGGTGGCGGATTCGCTGCTGCACCTCGACGATTCGCATGCGCCGCACATCCCGTTTCTGACATGAGCGCGACTTTGTTCAGCGACATCCAGCGGCTCTTTGAGCGGACGTACGCGCAGGTGGGGATCAACCTCGAAGACTGCCTCATCGACCGGCAGCGCTGCGGGCAGCTCAGCCGCGCGGCAGGGGCGGCGGCGCGGGAGCTGAGCGAGCTGGCGCGGACGTTTTTGCGGAAATCGGACGACCGGCTGCACATCGGCATCTACTACTCGCGCTGGCTGATCGAGCAGCTCGAGCGCAACGATCCGCGGCGCGGGCTGAACGAGGCGAACATCCGCTCGCTCATCGCTTTCGTGGAGGAGATCAACCACGCGCTGCACGCGGCGCTGCAGTTTCAGCGCGGCGTGCGGGAGATCGCGAGCGAGGACTACGCGCGCAATCTGGAGCTGCAGGCGCAGGTGGATACCTATCTCGTGCTGCTGCTCTTCGTGGCCTTCTTTCGCAAGACGCAGAAAGTCTCCCGCACCGACCGGCGCTGGCTGCGCTTTCATCTTTTCGCGCAGCACGACACTCACGCCTACGCCGATCCGAATCTGCGCGGTCGCTATCTGGAAACCACGGAGCTGGCGGCGCGCTACACCCTCTTTCTAGATGCGCTGAACGGCGCGCGCCGCGTGGATGAAATCCGCATTTTCCACGCACTCGAGTACGGCGAGAAAAAGCAGCGCATCCTCGCGCTGATGGATCGCGGCGCGTAGGTTTTTGCGCGCGCGTTTGACCTGCGCGGCGAACTCCTCCACAACTGCCGTCCCGCAAAAATGGCCGTCTCCCGCACTATCGAAATCCGCCGCTACCAGCCCGCTGACCGCGCCCGCGTCCGGGAGCTGTGCTGCGCCACGGGCTTTCTCGGCAAGCCCATCGACCCGGTCTTCGAGGATCGCGAGCTTTTCGCCGACTACCTCACGGCCTACTACACGGACTGGGAGCCGGAGAGTTCCTTCGTGCTGCTCGTGAATGGCGAAATCCGCGGCTACCTCATGGGCTCGCGCCGTCCGCTGCGGCAGCAGTGCTACGCCCTTTACCAAAACCTCAGCCTCTTTCTGCGCGGCGTATTCCGCTACCCGCGCTACTCGGTGGCGTCGAAAAAGTTCGTGCAGTGGATTTTCCGCACCGCCTGGCGCGAGGTGCCCGCCGCGCCGCGCCGCACCGCGCATTTCCACATCAATCTCCTCGCCGACACCCGCCAGCTAGCGACCTCGCGCGCGCTCGTGGATTCGTATCTCGCCTACCTGCACGCCTGCGGCGAAAAGCGCGTCTATGGGCAGATGGTGGTCTTCGAGGACCGGCGCGGGACGAAGATGTTTGAGCGCTACGGCTTCAAGGTGCTGAACAAATCCGCGATCACCAAATACCGCGACGTGCATCCCGAGCCGGTCTATCTCTGCACGGTCATCAAGGACCTCGATGAGAACCACCGGTGCTACGCCAAGGCGTCGTAACCGCTACTCCTTCGCCGTCCGCTGGAGCACCAGCGAGATCATCTCGACCAGCTCCACCATCAGCACGGGTTTGAACAGCACCAGCGCGTCGATGCTGTGCAAAAAGCTCTCCACTTTCGGATCCTCCGCGTTGCCGGTGACGAAGATGAAACGGTCGGTCAGCTCCGGTTTGATCTTGGTCACCGCGAGGTAGAAAAGGTCGCCCGCCAGCTCCGGCATGAGCATGTCGCAAAGGATCACGTCGTAGTCGATGGCCTGGAGTTCGCGTAGCGCGGCCGCACCGTTGGGCTGCACGGAGACCACGAAATTGTGCGCCTCCAGCACGATCCGCAGCGTCTCGGCCAGCTCGGCATCATCGTCCACGAGGAGGATGCTTTTGATTTCGTGCTGGTTTTGCGGAGCGAGCGGTTGGGAGGTTTCGGACATGCGGCGAAAAGTAGCGCGGCAGCCGCGCGTGTCATGGACAAACTCGGCGGGCGTGTTTCTACTGCGGGCATGAAACGTCTCCTCCTCGCCCTCCTTCTCACCACCACTGCCGCGACTTTGCCCGCGGGCGATTTCTCCGGCACCGCCGGCCTCCAGCTCTACAGCCTGCGCGATCTTTTCAAAACCGAAGTGCCCGGCACGCTCGACAAAGTGAAGGCGTACGGCGTGACCGAAGTGGAGACCGCCAGCACCTACGGCATGCCTGCGGAAAAGCTGCGCGAGCTGCTGACGGCGCGCGGGCTGAAGGCGGTGAGCGGACACTTTCAATATGACGCGCTGACCAAGGATCCCGACGCGGTGATCCGCGATGCGAAGGCGCTGGGGCTGGAATACGTGGCGTGCCCGTGGATTCCGCACGACGAGGCGGCGTTCACCGAGGAGGTGTGCCGCAAGGCCGCGGCGGACTTCAACCGCATCGGCGAGGCGCTGGCGAAAGCGGGGCTGAAATTCGCCTATCACCCGCACGGCTACGAGTTCGCTCCCTTCGGCGACGGCACGCTTTTCGACCTGCTGGTGAAGGAGACCAAGCCCGATTTTGTGAACTTCGAGATGGACGTTTTCTGGGTCACGCATCCGGGTAAAAATCCCGCCGAGCTGCTGGAAAAATATCCCAACCGCTGGGTGCTCATGCACCTCAAAGACATGCGCAAAGGCGCACCCACCGGGCTTTTCACCGGCCACGCGCCGCTCACCGACGACGTGCCGCTTGGCACCGGCCAGGTGGATTGGCCCACGGTGCTGCGCACGGCGGCGAAGGTGGGCGTGAAGCACTACTTCATCGAAGACGAATCGCCGACCGCGGAGACGGCGATCCCGCAAAGCCTGAAATATCTCGGGACGCTGAAGTAGCGCCCCGTCCGCTAGGGCTTGGTGATCTCGACGTGGTAAAACTTCGTCGCGCCCGTCGCAGCGGGATCGGTGACGGTGCGCTGCTGGCCCGCGTCGGTGACGATGCCGCCGGGGAGCGGTGTCCACGCCGCGGCGTTGAGGTCGGTTTTGAAAGTGACGGTGTAGGTGCGGTCGGCAAGGCGCGGGGCGAAGATGACATTCTTCTGCGCGCGCTGGCCAGCCACGGGCGCGAGGGTGAGCGTGAAGCGCGAGTTCGGGTCGAGCGGATCGAGGCCGGCGAGGTATTTGAAAAAGTTCGTCTGCCCCGTGCCGTCGAAGTCCACATTCGGCGCGGCGTTCGGATTGTTGAGGCCGAAGAATTGGTTCTGCCAAGCGTCATCAATTCCATCCGCCGCATACGTCCCATAGTCGTCGATGTTCACGTTTTTCACCGTCAGCGCGAGGGTGCCGGTGCTGCCGAGGTAGCTGCCCTGCGCGGTGGCGGCGGTGTCTTGAAAAACGATGCCCGCCGTCGCGAGGCCGCTGGCGTTGACGCCGGTGAGCGGCCCGCTCGCGATGCTCCACGCCACGCTCACGGCGGGCACGGCGAGGAAGGTGGCGTCGTCGAGCGCCTGCCAGGCGGCGAGCTGGTCGGGGGTGCCTTCGTTCACGTTCAGCGCAGCGGCAGTGAGGGTGAGGCCGGTCACCTCGAAAAGCTGGCCGATGTAGCCGCTCTTCGCCGTCGCGGCGGGCGCGGCGACGGTGGCCAGACCGGCGACTCCGCCGAGGCTGCCGTCATTCGTGTAGCTCGCGCTCGTGGTGCGCCTGCCGCCGGTGTCGGCGGTGTCGGCGAGCACGGCATAGTTTGCCGAAGTCCGCGGGCCGGCATAGGCGGCGGCAGCGAGCAGACAGAAAAATGCACCGCGGGTTTTAACGGCAAACATGGCTGTGAAATTCCGACAGTGGTCTGGCCTCCACCGGACGACAAGTGTGTTCCGCAATCGGCGTTGCGCGAACAAGCGCGCGCTAAGCGCCGAGTTTGAAAAGGTCTTCGCGGAGCTGGGCGGTCCATTTCGCGAGAAAAGCGAGGCGGGCCTGGAGGGGCGCGAGGTTTTCCAAGTCCGCGGCAGTCGCGCCGGAGTTCCACGCGGCGTCGAGGGTGTGGAGGTCGGCGAGGGCGGAAGCGTGGGCAGCCGTGAGCTGGGCGAGGGCAGTTTCGAGGTCGCGGCGGTGGGTGGTTTTTTCGGCGGCGAGGAGGGCGCGGGCGAGCGGGCTGGCGGCGGCGGAGTGCTTTTGCAAAAAGCCCTCCAGCGTGCGGCGCCGGCTGGCGAGCTGCATGAAAAGATCGGCCAGCGCCGACGGGATGGGCGCGGCGCGGGTGAGCAGCGCGGGCGCTTCGAGTTCGAGCAGGTGGCGGAGACGGGCGGCGGGTTCGCGGAGGATGGCGTGGGCCGAGTTCAGCGCGGCGAAGCGCTCGTCGCCGCCGCCCGCCGTGTCGGGATGATGCTGCACGGCGGCGCGGTGAAAGCCTTCGCGCAGCGCGGCGGCATCGAGCCACGGGCGGCGCGGCTGGGCGAGGGCGGCGAAGTGGTCGGGCATCGGGCGGCATCGGCGCAGGCGGTGCCGCGCGGGGCAAGGGGAATTTTTCCCGCGGCCCGCGCAAATGGCTTTGCCCGCGTGGCGCGCTGGGCTATGGACGTGCCCCGCCCGCCATATGACATCCGCCCTGCTCCGCCGCACGCTCGCCCTCGGGCTGGCGCTCGCCCTTTTCGCCTGCGACAAACCAAAAACCGAGGAGGTGATCTTCGGCGCGATCCACGAGAATGTGCATGCGCTGGAAAAAAAGGACGTGGAGACGGTCATGGCCACGATCCACCCGGACAGCCCGGCCTATGCGGGGACGCGGGAGGCGGTGGAGGCGATGTTCAAAATGGTGGATTGGAAATACACGGTGAGCGACCTGCGGATCGAGGAGGCCACGCCGGATGAGGTGAAGGTGAGCTACAAGATGAGGATGGAAGTAGTCGGCGAGGGCAGCCAGTTTGTGAGCAACATCGTGGAGGGCGTGCATACGCTGCGGCTGGACAAAGGGCGGTGGAAAATCTACAAAACCCTCGCGACGAAAGTGACCGATCTCAAGGGCAAGCCGCTCTTCGCCGCCGAGCCCGCGCCGCTCCCGCCTGCCGAGCAACTGCCGCCCGGCACCGCGCCCGCCGCGCCCCCGGCCCCGCCTGCGCGCGCCACGCCGCCGGCGAAATAACCCCCCGCCCGCCGCGCGCCATGGACGACCGCCTGATCTCCAGCCACCGGCAGCGCGCCGCGCTGCTGGCGCTGCTTTTCGCCTCGGGCATCTGCCTCGCCATGCTGGCGAGCCGGGCGCTTTTTGCGCAAAGTCGGGAGCTGTTTTTTTACCCGTGGAATCTCTTCCTCGCGTGGATTCCTTTCCTGCTCGCACGGCGCATTTACGGATTGCGCGCCGACCGCTCGCCGCGCTTCGGGCTGCTCGCCGTCTGCGCGCTGGCGTGGTTTTTCTTTTTCCCGAACGCGCCCTACATCGTCACCGACCTCGTGCATCTCAAGACCCGCGCCCCGGTGCCGAAATGGTTCGACCTGCTGCTGATGGTGTCCTTTGCCTGGACCGGCCTGTGCCTCGGCTACCTCTCGCTTTACCTCATGCACGAGGTGGTGCGGAGCTGGCTCGGGCGGCGCTGGGGCTGGCGCTTTGTGGTGGCGATGCTGGCGCTGAGTTCGTTCGGCATTTACCTCGGGCGCTTCCTGCGCTGGAACAGTTGGGACGTGCTCGCCCGCCCGCTCGGCCTGGCCTCGGACCTGGTGCAGTGCGTGGGCTTCGCCAACACCCCCGAGCTGTTCGCCTTCTCCGCCACGTTCTTCGCCTTTTCGCTGCTCACCTACGCCACGCTTTTCGCCGTCACCCACCTGCACGGGCAGGGCGAAAGCGCCTGCGGGTGACGCGGCGTGCGCCGGGAAAAGCGCGTTGCCGCGGCACGGCTCCTGCGGTATGAAGCGGCCAACCAATTATCGTCATGGCACTAATTCGCTTCGCCTTCTGGGGCACCCTTTTCGTTCTCAGCACGTTCGCCTTCACCGTTCTTTTCGAGCACGGGCCGATGAGTTTTTTTGAGGACGCCAAAAAGGAAAAGGAAACGCTCGCCGGCATGATGGGCAAAAAGGTGGAGCGCAAAGCCGACGGCAGCGACAAGCTCACGCCGCCGCTGCACTAGGCGGCGGGCCAGCTTTCCGCGCGCCGCGGCGCGGGTGGAAAATCTTTGTCTCGGGCCAGCACGGCGCTTTCCTTCCGCGCGGCCTTTGGGCTAACTCAGCGGCATGGTTCCCGTCGCGTCCGCCATTCCTTCCGCGCAGTTTCCGTGGCTCATCTGCGGCGCGCTCGGCGGCTACCTGCTGCTGATGCTCACGAACCCCGTGCGCGCCAGCCTGCGCGACGGTTTCCGCTGCCTCCGGCGCTACTCGACGCTGTGGGTCACGCTCGGCGTTTTTGGTTTTGCCGGGGCGCTGTTTCAGTTGGCGAAAACGCTCTACTACGTGTCGGTGCTGCCATTTGAGGAAAGGCCCGCGCTGGTCTGGATGCGGGCGGCGTGGCGCGATCCGAACCTCTGGCTGCACGGCTCGCCGGAGTCGCTCTGGCACCTGCCGCCGCTGGCCGTGCAGGACGCCATTCGCGAAAGCACGCTGCCCGCGCTGGAATCCACGGCGGGCATTTTCAACTGCGTCTTTTCCACATTTCCCGTCGCCGCGCTCGCGGCGCTGCTGCTGCTGGTGAACTGGCAGGGCCATCAGGCCGTGATGTTTCGCGCGCTGCGCTCGCGCTTCGGCGGGTTCGGCGCGGTCATCCATTTGGGCGTCGTCATCGCCGCGCTGGCAGCGGTCGCGAAGCCCTGTCTGTATGCGGCTCCGCAGCTCATCATCGCCTGCGGCGGCGGGCCGGCGGCGCAACTCGAGTGGTTCCAGTGGGCGCCGGTAGTGGCGTGGGTTGGCTTCCTTTTTGAATACCTCTTCGGCGTGTGCATGCAGATTTACCTCATCCTGCTCGCCTACGTGTGGGTGCGCGGGCTGACTTTCACGCACACGCACCTGCTCGATTTCGCGATCCGCCGCTGCAGCTTCGTTTTGAAATGGGCGCTGCTCGTCATGCTGCTCAGCAGCCTCTTCATCGACCTGCCGCTGATCCTGAAAAACTTCCCCGCGTTTCAGTCGTGGTTCCCGGATGACGACGTGCTCATGGAAAACCGGCAGCGCAGCGCGCGCATGGTGCTCACCTGCTTCCTGCTGCTCTGGGCCTCGGTGCAGATCACGCTCATTTTTCACAGCGAAGCGGTGCGGCGGGCGCTGCGCGATCATGTGCATTTCGTAGCGCATCACCTCTGGCCGTTCGGCTGGTTCATCATCGTCGCGGCGCTGCACTTCTATCTCGTGCAGGTCGCGCTCGGGCTGGTGCTGCGCGGGCTCGGCGAGGAAACGGCGGCGGGCGTGGCGTGGAGCCTCGTGGTGCCGTGGCTGCGCGCGGTCGTCGCGGCGTGGCTGCTCGCGAGTTGGGTCTGCCTTTTCAAACGCTGCGACTCGCACCGCGAGGATGCGGAGGAGCTGGTGAAATTTTAGTGAGCGCGGAAACCGCCAGCGTCCTCGAACTCCGCGCCGTGTCATGCGCGAGCGGCTTCGGCCTGCCGGTGAGCGCGGAGTTCGCGCCGGGGCGCGTGCATCTACTGCTCGGCGCGGCGGGCGGCGAAAGCAGCGCGCTGCTCCGCGTACTCGGGCTGCTCGATCTGCCGGAGACCGGCGAGGTGCTCGTGGAGGGCCGGCCTACCCGCGAACTCGACGAGGAGGCGCGCGCCGGGCTGCGCGCGCAGCGGTTCGGATTTGTCTTCGCCGCGCCGTTTCTGCTCGGGTCTTTTTCCGTGATCGAAAATGTGGCCATGCCGCTCTTCAAAATCTCGCAGGTCGGGCCCGAGGAAGCGCGCCGCCGCACCGAGCGCCTGCTCGCTTTCACCGAGATGGCCGAGGCCGCCGAGGCCGCGATCGAAGACCTCACCCTGCGCGCGCAGTACCACGTCGCCGTCGCGCGCGGGCTCGCGAATGAACCCGCGATCCTCATCGTGGAAAACCTCGACGGCACGCTCGCGGGCGAGGAGCTGGCCGGCTTCGCGGCGCTGCTGCGGCGCGTACCCGCGGAGTTTGGCGCGACGGTCATCGCCACGGCGTCGCCCGCGTTTGCCGTGGAAAAGGAAGACCGCGTGCTCGAGATCGCGCGCGGCGTGATCGTGCGCGACTCGGCGCTTCAGCCGGAGCCGGAAGCGTGAGCACCGCCGACGCCGACGCCCGCGCCATCACCCGCGCGAGCAAGTCCAACCTCGCCCTCGCCTTCGTCTCGCTCCCGCGCGCGCGGCGCGATGACATCACCGTTTTCTACGCGTGGTGCCGCGTGATCGACGACATCGCCGACGATCCCGGCAAAACCGTCGCCCACCGCCGGGCCGCGCTGGACACTTGGAAACAAGCCCTAGCCCAGCCCGTCGCCGGCGAATCCGCGCTCGCCGCGCCGGTGCGTGCGCTGATGGCGAAGCACCGGCTCAGCGACGAAAACTTTCTCGAAATCATCGCCGGCGTGGAGATGGATCTCGACGCCGCGACCTACGCGACGTGGGACGACCTGCGGCTCTACTGCTACCGCGTGGCCAGCGCCGTAGGGCTGGTGAGCATCGAGATTTTCGGCTACCGCGACGCGGGCTGCAAAACCTACGCCGTCGAGCTGGGCCTCGCGCTCCAGCTCACGAATATCCTCCGCGATGTCGGCCAGGATTTCGCCAACGGCAGCCGCATCTACCTCCCGCGCGAAGACCTCGCCCGCTTCGGCTACACCGCCGAAGACCTCGCCGCGCGCCGCCACAACGACGCCTTCCGCGCGCTCATGCGCTTCGAGGCCGAGCGCGCCATCGGCTTCTTTCGCAGTGCCCAGGCTGCTCTCCCGCCCATCGACCGCCGCGCCATGGTCGCCGCCGAGATCATGCGCGCCGTCTATCGCCGCCTGCTCGACCGCATGCAGCACGACGGCTTCCGCGTTTTCGACCGGCGCTACTCGCTCAGCCGGCTGGAGAAAATCGCGCTCATCCTGACAACCACGCTGCGGAGCAAATTCGGCAGCGCGCGGAATTTTCCATGAACAACCACCGCTTGCGCCACGTCCGATTCAGGCACTAACTCCCTGCACCCTATGAAAAAATTCATCCCCACCATTTCACTCCTCCTCCTCGCGGCGTTCGCTTTTTCCGGCTGCGAGACCTCGGGCCAAAACGCGCTGCTCGGCGCGGCCACGGGCGCGGCGGTCGGCGGCGCGCTGCATGGGCGCGGCGACCAGGCGCTGGCGGGCGCGGCCATCGGCGCGGCGGGCGGCTACCTCATTGGCAAAGCCGTGCAGCACGACCGCGAGCGCGTCTATAGCGAGGGCTACTACGACGCCCGCGGCGACCGCGACTACGACCGGCGCGACGACCGCTACTCGCGGGACGAC
>JANXWQ010000493.1 GCA_025351065.1 Chthoniobacter sp.
CGGACGAGCAGGCGATAGTCGTCGGAATTTGGATTGAGGTGCTTGCCGCCGCCGTGCGGGGAAGCGCCGGTGGCTTTGAGCAGGAGCAGGCTTTGCTCCGGCGCGGCGGGGAAGACGCGACGCCCGCGCGCTTCCTTCACGATGTGCTCGTAATCCTCCGCGGGCTCGAAGCCGAGGAGCGAAAGTTTGAAGCCGTTCTGCCCGCCGGATTTTCCGTGGCAGCCGCCCGAGTTGCAGCCGGCCTTGGTGAAAATGGGGACGATGTCGTTGGTGAAATTGACCGGGCGCTCGGCGGCGAGGGCGTGAGCGGTGAGGAGGAAAAAGCCCAGTGCTTGCGAAAAAAGTCGGCGCAGCCGGGTAGGGATGGCACTCCGTGCCGTCCGCCGGGCGAGCGGAGCGAGGTGGGCGGTGCTGCGGATGCCGCGCGCAATCCCTCCCGCCGCCTCGCTGCGCTCGCCCCGGACGGCACGGAGTGCCGTCCCTACCGTTGCTGCGCAACTCCTTCTGCCGTTCGTATCACGATGTAGCATCTAGATGAGTTCTTTCATCGGCGACCAGCCATCCACGAGATACTGCGGGCGGCCCGCGAGATCGGGGAGGGTGACGCTGGCGAGGTCAATGCCGAGCCAGTGGTAGAGCGTGGCGAAGACTTCGCCGAAATGCACGGGACGCTCGGCGATCTCGCCGCCGAGGCGGTCGGTCGCGCCGATGACCTGGCCGGTCTTGAAACCGCCGCCGGCGAGCACGGCGCAGCCGACTTGCGGCCAGTGGTCGCGGCCCGCGTCTTTGTTGATCAGCGGCGTGCGGCCAAACTCGCCCCATGCAACCACGGCCACGTCTTTGTCGAGCCCGCGCTGATGCAGATCCTCGACGAGCGCGCTGAGGCCCTGGTCGAAAAGCGGGAGGTGGGTGAGCAGCTCGGAGTGGTTGTTCGAGTGAAAATCCCAGCGGCCGAAATTGATCGTCACGCAGCGCGCGCCAGCTTCGACGAGACGGCGGGCGACGAGGAAGTGCTCGTTGTTGCGCGGGGCGCCGTCGCCGTAGTTTTTCGGATCGCCGTGGCCGTAGCGCTCGCGGGTTTTCGCGTCCTCCTTGCTGATGTCGAGCGCCTCGACGAGTCGGCTCGAGGTGAGCACGCCGAAGGCTTGCTGATTGAAAGCATCGAGCCCGTCCATGACGCCGCTGTGATCCACGTCGCGGCGGAATTTATCGAAGCCCGCGAGCAGCGCGCGGCGATCGGCGAGGCGGTCGCTGGTCACGCCGTTGAGCGTGAGATCACCGAGGCCCGCGCCGTTCGGGCGGACGGCCGCGCACGTCGGGCCGAGGAAGCCGGGATGACCGGGCGAGCCGTAGGGCGGGTGGCCGGCGTTCGGCGCGAGACCGATGAAAGGCGGCAGCTCGCCGCCGCGCTCGACGCAGAGTTTTGTCATCACCGAGCCGAGCGACGGCCAGCCGCCAGGCGGCTTCGGCGCGCCCTGCGCGGTGCGGCCGGTGTAGCAGATGTGGGAATCGTGATCGCCGGTGAGCGAGCCGACCATCGAGCGGATCGGGATGAGCTTGTCCATGATCCGCGCGCAGTGCGGCATGTGCTCGGAAATCTGGATGCCGGGGACGCTCGTGGAGATCGGCGAATACGGGCCGCGATATTCGAGCGGCGCGTCCATTTTCAAATCGAAGATGTCCTGATGCGGCGGCGCGCCGGCCATGTAGATCATGATAACGGCCTTCGGCGATTTGCGGATGCCGGAGAGCGCCTCCGCGCGGAGGATCTGCGGCATGCCGAGCCCGCCCATCGCGAGGCCGCCGATGCGGATGAAGTCGCGCCGTGAAAAACCGTCGCAGAACCGTCCGCGGGGCTGGCCTTTGATCGTCAGCATCTCAGGCGAGTTCCTTCATCGGCCCGCAGCCGGGCTCGACGAGATATTGCGGGCGGCCGGTGAGGTCGTCGATGGTCGTCTTCGCCACGTCGATGCCGAGGTTTTGGTAAAGCGACGCGAAGACTTCGCCGAAGCGCACGGGCCGTTCTGTGGCCTCGCCGCCGAGGCGGTCGGTCGCGCCGATGACCTGGCCGTGACGCATGCCGCCGCCCGCGAGCAGCGCGCAGGAGACGCGGGGCCAATGGTCGCGGCCGGCGTCTTTGTTGATCGTGGGGGTGCGGCCAAACTCGCCCCAGACCACGACCGACACGTCCTTTTCCAGCCCGCGCTCGCGGAGGTCGGTGAGCAGCGCGGTAAGGCCCTGATCGAGCAGCGGCAAGTCCTGGCGAAGCGCGCCGAAGTTATCCCCATGATGATCCCACCGGCTGAACGCGACCGTCACGCAACGCGCGCCAGCTTCCACCAGACGCCGTGCGGCGAGGAAGTGCTCCATCATTTTCGGCCCGCCGTCGTCGCGGTTTTTTGGGTCGCCTTTGCCGTAGCTGGCGACCACGCGCGGGTCTTCCTTCGAGATGTCGAGCGCGGTGAGCAGCTTGCTGGAGGTGAGCACGCCGAAGGCCTGCTGGTTGAAAGTGTCGAGTCCGTCCATGATCCCGCTGGCGTCCACATCGCGGCGGAAATGATCGAAGCCGGCGAGCAGCGAGCGGCGGTCGGCGAGGCGGTCGAGAGTCACGCCGTTGAGGGTCATGTCCTCGGCGGCACCGCCTTTGTTTGGCTGGAAAGGCGCGTGCGCCACGCCGAGGAAACCGGGCTCGCCGGAGCGCGCCCATTCCATGTGGCCCATCTTCGGCGCGAGCCCGATGAAGGGCGGCACCGCCGGATCGAGCGCGCCCTGCACCTTCGAGAGCGCGGAGCCGAGCGCCGGCCATCCGCCGGGCGGCTGTGTTTTGAAAGGCCGGCCCGTGAGGCACTGGAAGGCGTCGTGCCGCTCTTCGCAGTCAGCCATCGAGCGGATGAGCGTGCAGCGATCCATCATCTGCGCGAGCCGCGGCAGGTGCTCGCAAATCTGGATGCCGGGGACGTTCGTGGCGATGGGCCGGAACTCGCCGCGCACCTCGGATGGCGCGTCCATTTTGAGATCAAAGATGTCCTGATGCGACGGCCCGCCCGGCAGGAAAATCATGATGACCGCCTTGTGCGCCCGCCTTTCCCCCGTCTGCGCCTGCGCCCGCAAAATCTGCGGCAGACTCAGCCCGCCGAGCGCGAGCCCGCCGATGCGGAGGAAATCGCGCCGGGAGAAACCGTCGCAGAATTTCCCGCGGGAAGGGCCATGGATGGTGAGCATAGGTCGTCGGCGTGGATGTTAGCGGTTTATCAGAAAACCGCGGGTGGGGGGAATTCTTAGCGGATGTGATGACGCACAGCGCGGCTGGAACTCCCCTCCATAATGACACTCCCCTCGTCCCGCAACTCCATCGCGCCGGGGCGGCTGACTACGACGCATCATCCGGTTCAGCGTCGCGCGCCGAAAGCGACGCCCGCAAGTGCGCGCGGCACGCCTACTCCTTCGGCTCGGCGAGGCCTTTCGCCACGTCGGGGTCGGGCGCGGCGCCGAGGTCGAGGGCTTTTTGGTAATGGCGGCGGGCGAGTTCGACGGAGGGCGGGGTGCGCTGGAGGTAGAAGACGGCGAGATTGAAATGCGCCTCGGCGTAGCCCGGCTCGATCTCGATGGCCTTGCGCAGTTCGTCCTCCGCGCCGGAGAGCCAGCCCTTTTTGCCGACAGTCACGCCGAGATACTGATGCACCGTCGCGTTCTTCGGCTCCAGCAGCGCGGCCTGCGCGAGGGCGGCGAGGGCGGCGTCGAGCTTGTCCTGATCGTAGTGGATGACGCCGAGGACGAGCCAGCCGAGCCCAGCCTCGGGCTGGGCGCGCACGGCTTTTTTGAGCAGCTTCTCGGCTTCCGCATACTGCTTCTGCCGGTAGGCGACGAGGCCGAGGTTGATCGTCGTGGCCGCGTTGTCCGGCGCGAGTGTCAGCACTTTTTGAAAGTCGCGCTTGGCTCCGGCGAGGTCGCCTTTGGCCATTTCGATCATCGCCTTTTTCGCGAGCTGCTGGGCTTCGTCCGGGACCTGTTTTTTGCCCGGCTCATTCAACTCGGTGGAAGGCGCGACGCGGAACTTCGGCCCCTCCGCGCTGACGGCGAGCGGGAGCGCGAGCAGCAGAGCGGTGAAGATGTGCGTCCTCACTTTGCGTTGCCGATTTCCCGCGCCCGCTCGGTTGCCGCGCGCACGGCTCGGAGCAAGGCGGAACGCAAGCCCGCGGCTTCGAGAGCCTCCAGTCCCGCGATAGTGGTGCCGCCGGGGCTGGTCACTTCGTCTTTCAAAACCGCCGGATGTTTTCCCGTTTGCAAAACCATCTCTGCCGCCCCGGCCACCGTCTGCGCCGCGAGCTTCTGCGCCAGCTCGCGCGGCAGCCCCATGAGCACGCCGGCATCGGCCAGCGCTTCGATGACCACATAGATATAAGCCGGCCCGCTCCCGCTCAGCCCGGTCACGACATCCAGCAGGTGCTCCTTCACGCACACCACTTCACCCACCGCGCCGAAAATCTTTTCCGTCAGCTCCGCGTCCGCCCGCGTCGCCGTCGCGCCCAGCGCGTAAGCCGCCGCGCCTTTGCTCACCAGCGCCGGCGTATTCGGCATCACGCGTACAATGCGCACGCTATCTCCTGCCGCCTCCTGCAACGCTGCGATAGGCAGCCCCGCCACGATCGAAATCACCAGCTTCTCCGCCGCGCCCGTGCGCAGGGAGCGCAGCGCGTCGAGCGCATCGTTAGGTTTCACGCACAGCACCAGCGCGTCGGCCTTCGCCACGAGGTCGGCATTCGTCTCGGCAAAAGCCACGCCCGCGACCGTGGCCAGCCGCTGTGCCGCGGCGGCGATGACATCGCTCACGATGACATCGTCCGGCGCGACCGCGCCGCTCTGCACCACGCCCTGCACGAGCGCGGAC
>JANXWQ010000513.1 GCA_025351065.1 Chthoniobacter sp.
CGGACGACGTGAGTTGGGTGAGTGGAGCGGGCGTTGTGCGCCTCCCGCCGGGCGATGTAGCCGCGGCGTTTCACGCCGTGCTCCGCGAAGCGTGCGCGACGTTGCGTGAATCGCTGCCCGCATCATCACGAGTCCGCGCGCTCGCACAACGCGTGGAAAAACTGTCAAAGCCGCAGCTTCGCGACACGCGACTGGCCATCCTCGCCGGGCTCGGCACGAGCTTCCAGCAATGGCGAAAACACTGGGGTCGCCTGCGCGCGAAGCTCGGCGGTAAATTGTCTCCGCTGAAAGATTGGTTTGCGGGCGATGCGGACGATGATTTGGTCGTCGCCGGAAGTTGTGAGGGCGCGCTGATGTTTGGCAGCGCGGCACCGACGCTCCGTGAGAAGGATGTTTTCACTTTGGCCGAAAAGCTTGTCGAGCACTCCCAGGCGGGCAAAGCCAAGGACGCCCTTGCCAGCCACGCTGCGGCCACGCCGCTCGGAAACCGCCCCTATCAGCAAGGCTACGCGCTGGCAGGGGATTGGGCGGAGGCGAGCAATCTGTGGGGAACGAAACCGGAGCCCGTGGACATCACGCAACACCTGGCGCATTTCGGCGTGGCCGTCAGTGACGTGACACTCGGCGACGAGGATATCGGTGGCGTGGCCGTGGCTCGCCAAGGTCTGGCCCCCGTCATCCTCGTGAACACTGCCAATCCACGAA
The DNA here is from genome assembly GCA_025351065.1 of Chthoniobacter sp. Taxonomy (GTDB): domain Bacteria; phylum Verrucomicrobiota; class Verrucomicrobiia; order Chthoniobacterales; family Chthoniobacteraceae; genus Chthoniobacter. Next base: position 706 of record JANXWQ010000513.1, read on the forward strand.
ACAAATACCCCAGCGGGTTGCGTTTTACACTCGCGCACGAGCTTTGCCACCTGCTGCACGACAGGGATCACGCCCGCAACGTCGCGCTCATCTCCGGCCCGTGGGCGCCACCCGGCATCGAGAAGCGCGCGAACGCCTTCGCGGCACACCTGCTGATGCCCGGAGCACTCGTGGATGCGGCCTTTGCGGAAAAGGGAGGGAAGGCGCACAACCCGACCTTCGAGGAACTGCTCGCCGTCGCAAAGCAACTCGACGTGAGTGTGGACGCGCTCGCGCACCACATGGCGAATCTCGGCTACTTCTCTCCCGCACACCGTGACAGCTTGCTTGCGGAACGCACGCAGGGCGGCTGAGCGCACGAGGCGCGGTCAGTGGCAAGGGTAAGAAAAGGGCTGGCAAGGACAACGCATGGTAAGACAGAATCAACTTGAGCTTCTATGAGCGGAGAGACAGCGAGCGACCCAGTAATTCCAGCCCCTGCTTCCAAGACGGTGTCGGATAAAACGGCCGCTTGGGATATCGGCTCGCTGATCGACCTCGAAATCGCCGTGAGCCGGGATGAAGGCGGCAAGAGCGAAGATCTAAAGCGGAGGGATCGTGAATTTTTCCGATCCTTGGAGAGCGCGGGGGCTCCCGTGAACCTTTTGAAAAGCCGTTCCTGGGTGCTGTGGCAGTGGCTGCAATTTCGCAAGCCGGAGTTGACCGCCGACGGCTCAACACCCGGTGGCGAGGTCGCCGGCTGGCTCGACACGATCAAGCATGTCGGTTTCTGCTTGTTGTTTTTGTTTGGGGCGACCTGGGTGTGGGGCAACCTGAACGGCAAGGCGGTGAGTGTGCTGCGATTCGCCGCGCTCACCACGGGTGTTCCGTTTGTTCTGAGCTGTGTCGGCTTTTACCTGCTCCTGAGTCATCGGGTGCCGCGTCTGCGCGCAGATCCTTCATACTTTAGAGGCGCTTTGACGCGGGTGCTCATCGGCAGTGTGAAGAGTGGGATCCGCCACCTGAGCACCAGAATGGACGCCGACCGCGTCCGGACTTTCAGCGCCGCTGTCGGCGCACTTCGCATCCGCCTCGCCGAGCGCGGAGGGATTGTGATCTCGCGGTTGGCCAGCGTGACGCATCTGCTCGGGCTTGGAATGGTCATTGGGATTTCTCTCGCCCTGTTCTGGTTTAAGACATTTTCGGATCAGAACTACGAGTGGATGACCCATGCCTCGTGGATGAAGGAAACAACCGTTGGTGGAGTCGTTCGCACGATCGCTATGCCGTGGCGGCCATTTGCGGGTGAGGGCAAAGGTTACCCAACTGAAGCGCAGATCGCGCGGTCACATTTTTTCCGGGACAACGAGCCCCAAGAAAAAGATCACTCTGCCAACGAGACGTGGTCGTCATTCCTGCTTTTGACCAGCCTTGTGTGGGGAGTCCTGCCCCGCGTGGGACTCTTTCTCGCAGGAAAACGAGATCACCGGCGCGCACTCGCAGCGGAAACATTTACTCAGCACCGCTTCGACGATCCGTGGCGCAGGATGACTGTGAAAGTGGGAGGCTTCGTTCGCCCGGAACGCCAGGAAGGCACTGACCAAGAAAGCGCGGCAACGGGCGAT
>JANXWQ010000591.1 GCA_025351065.1 Chthoniobacter sp.
GATTGGATTTAACATGGCGCAGCCGTGGGGAGGCGGCAGGGAGGTTGATCTCTGGAGGGGTTCTGGCGTTCCCAGTGCAGACCCGGCAACTGTCGGCATCTTGGTTTTTGCTGTCGAGTTTCCATTGGCCTGCGATGAAGGGCGCGCAGAAATCCATGAACGATCCCACCACCCAAGTCCAAATTCCCGCCGGAGCGGCCAATCCCGCGCCGCCCGTCGGCCCCGCGCTGGGTCAGCAGGGCGTGAACATCATGGCCTTCTGCAAGGAGTTCAATGCACGCACGGCCAAGCAGTCCGGGGACATCCTCTCGGTCGTCATCACCGTCTATAAGGACAAAAGCTTCACCTTCATCACCAAGCAGCCCCAGGCCAGCTCGATGATCAAGAAGGCGCTGAACCTCGCCAGCGGCTCGAAGGAGCCGAACAAAATCAAGGTCGGCAAGCTCACGAAGAAGCAGGTCGAGGAAATCGCCAAGCGCAAGATGCCCGACCTGAACGCTCGCACCAGCGCCGCCGCGATGAAAATCATCGCCGGCACCGCGCGCCAGATGGGCGTGGACGTGGAGGCATAGCCTTCACAGAACACATTTGAGAAGGGGCGGATGAAAGTCCGCCCCTTTTTCGTTTTCAGACGGGCAATCGCTCCACTGGATAGAGCATTCCAAGGGAAAGAGCGCTGTCATTGGACAAAGGCGGGGAGCGCCGGTGGAACGTGAACTCAGGCCACGTTTCGCGGAAGGAATGATTGTGCCCCACCGAAGAGCCGTGCCCAGGGGGTCAGATTCCACCGCCCCTGAAGTTTTAGTAAATTTGCCTTGCAAGTTCGGGGGCCGATGAATTTCATCCCGCCAGATGACGGTCGTCCCCCCAGTTTGGTGGTTCATTTCGCAGAGCACGCCCGGCGCACCTTGCGTTCCGATTAGGCCCGGGCAATTTTTCGGAAAAGTGGAGGCGAATGCCTTCGGAGACAAGAATGGGTGCGTAATGCGCGGGACGGCAAATTCGGCATTTGAAGGGACGTTTTCGAGCGGGGAAATGGTTTTGCCTGCCGCGCAGGGAACTTCTTCCATCACGGATTGGGCTTTTTCCTCTCCAGTCATGCCTTTCTCGGCACCGGGCAAAACTCCATCCGCCTCTCCAATGGCCTTCTGCGGCACGGACCAACCCCTCTCAGTAGCGGACAAGACCTTTTCCCTTACAGACCAAACCCGCTCCGTCGCAGGCAACCCCTTTTCCGCGACCGACAAAACTCGTTCCAAAGGGGACAAGACCCCTTCCGCCGGGAAAAAAGCCGCATTTTTTGTGGAAAAAGGCCATTTCGCCCGCAAAAACCGCCCCGCCTATGGGCGCAGCATGGGAACGCGACCGCCGGATGCGCTTGTGCAGGCACACGCCATCCGAAGCGTTCCCGGAATCCAGCGGAGCGAGAAAGCCTGCCACAGCCAGCCCACGGGGCCGGGCAACTCACGCTCCACCCCGCGTCCCGCGCCCATTCCGCATGCAAAATTCGCCGCTCAGAATCCCGGCTGATTCCCCGGGATACCTCCCCGATTTCGCCACCAAACCCTCAACTCAAAAAACCTTATGCCACAGATCCGCGTCCTCCTCGGCTTCACCAATGCCGCCGACCACACCATCGAAGAATCCGCCCAAGCTGTCCACGATGGACTCTTCGGAAATCCCGCCTATCCCACGCCGCCCATCATGCAGGGCACGCTGGCGACCGCGCTCGGCGACTTCAGCCAGGCCATCGCCGCCGCCCAAGCGGGCGGCCCCGCGGACACCGCGGACAAGAACAACAAGCGCGCCATTGTCGTCGGCTACCTCCGCCAGCTCGCCGGCTACGTGCAGGCGAACCACGGCAACGATCTGGCCGTCCTCCTCGCCAGCGGCTTCCACGCCGTGAGCACGAACCGAGCCTCCACCCCGCTGCCCCCGCCCACCATCAAGGACATCCTCAATGGAAACAGCGCGCAGCTCATCCTGCGCGTCACTGCCATCGCCAACGCCAGCAACTACGAGGTGCGCTCCGCCGCCCTCGGCACCGGCGGAACCCCCGGCCCATGGCAGAACGGCGGCATCTTCGGCAACAGCCGTTCCATGCCCGTGAACAACCTCACCCCCGGCACGAACTACACCTTCCAAGTCCGCGCCATCGGCGGCAGCACGGGCTACTCGGATTGGAGTGACGCGGTGCAGCACATGAGCATGTGAGCCGGCCTTCACTCCACAACACAACCAGAACCAATCTATGAAACTGGCCATGAAATTGCACGTGATCCTCGCCACGCTCGGCATCACCGCCGCAGCCCTGGCGCAAACCAATCCCCCGCCTCCTCCACCCACCATCACCGCAGGCCAAGCCAAGCTCAACCAGGACGCGAGCACCTCGCTCTATCCCGCGACCGACGCCGGGCTGCTCATTAAGAACGGGAACTTCAGCCAGCCCGACCTCGCCAACCTCGGTCGCGTTTGGGACGCCTATCCGGGTGATCAGATAGGCATAATCAAATGGCACACCTTTCCCGGCATCGAAGGCTGGACGGCGATCTCTGGCGGCAAGAAGGACTCTGCCGGCAACGTGATCGTTCCCGGCTATGTGGAAATCCAAAAGATCGTCGCAAACCGCAACCAGAGCCTTCCAAACCCCGGAGGCCAGTATTGCGAACTGGACGCGCACTGGCACATAGACGACCCTAGCAAGACCTCCGACCACGGGATCCAGCAGACCGTCTCTCTCCCGCGGGGACACTACATGCTTATCTTCGACTACCGCGCCAGACACATGAAGGCCCCGAGAATCGCGGACGATTTCACCGTGAAGGTGAAGCCCGAGGGCGGGAGCGAAGTCACGCTCGTGACTGAAAACAACGCCAAATTAAAATGGGAGCGCGCCACCGTGGGCTTCGATGTCTCCGGGGGCGACACGGACCTCAAGAAAATCAAGGTGACGCTCAAGTTCGACATCGGGGTCGCCGACCCCGCCGACTCCTTCGGCGCGTTTATTGACAATGTGATCCTCCTGCCAG
>JANXWQ010000605.1 GCA_025351065.1 Chthoniobacter sp.
TCGACCACGATCATCGAAAGCGGCCTCGATATTCCCAACGCCAACACCATCATCATCGACCGCGCCGACCGCTTCGGCCTCGCCGATCTCTACCAGCTCCGCGGCCGCGTGGGCCGTGCCCAGCACAAGGCCTACGCCTACCTCCTGCTCCCCCGCGACATGATGAGCGGCGGCGAAGCCCGCAAGCGCATCAACGCCATCAAGCAGTACAGCTCGCTTGGCGCAGGCTTCAAAATCGCCATGCGCGATCTCGAAATCCGCGGCGCGGGCAACATCCTCGGCACCGCGCAAAGCGGCCACATCGTCACCATCGGCTTCGACCTCTACTGCTCCCTGCTCCGCCAGGCCGTCTCGAAACTGAAAGGCGAAAAAGTGCGCCCGCGGCTCGAAGTCATTCTGCGCACGGATTTCGTGGTCGCGCGTGAAGCGGAATTTCTGGAGCGCATCGCATCGCCGATGCCCGGCGAAGAAGACCGCGCGCTTCCCGTCAAATCCGCGACCCGCAACCGCCGCGAGTGGACACCCCATCCCGCACCTGCGCTCGCGCGTGCCGAACTTCCGCCCTCCGCCCTCCGCCCTCCGCCTTCCAAAGCCCCCGCCTTCCTTCCCGCCGCCTACATCGCCGAATCCCAGCCCCGCATCCAAGCCTACCGCCGCCTCGCCGAAGTCACCGCGCAGGAGCAGCTCGACGCCCTCCGCAAAACCTGGCGCGACCGCTTCGGCCCGCTTCCCGAGGCTGCGGAAAATCTCCTCGCCATGACTGAGATCAAACTCGCCGCCGCCACGCGCAAGATCAGCATCGTCGAGGCGCGCGAGGGCAAACTCATGCTCACCTGCGGCGGCGATTTCATTTTGATCGCCGGAAAATTTCCCCGCCTCACTGCCCCCGAACCCACACCCCGCCTGCGCGAAATGCTCGCGATGCTGCGGAGCCTTTGAGGTGGCCCATCCGCGCCTTGCCGTCCCGTGCGACCGGGCTTTTCTTTCACTCCTCACCACGCCGCAACCCGCCACCGCACCATGAAAACCAAACTCCGCCTCCTCACCGCCATCGCCGCCGCCGGCGGCCTTTCTTTCGCCAGCGCCGAAGACGAACGCCAGCCCGGCCCGCCCCACAGCGGTGACGAATCGCGCGCGCCCGCGCCCCCCCGTCCGATGCTCCGGCCCGCCGCTTTCCTCGGCGTCGCCACCTCGCCGCTGCCGCCCGTGCTGACGGCGCAGCTCGGCCTGCCCGACGGCTTCGGCCTCGTCGTCGATGAAGTCGTGCCCGACAGCCCCGCCGGAAAAGCCGGCGTGCAGCGCTTCGATGTGCTGCGCCAGTTCAACGACCAATACCTCGTCGATCCCAACCAGCTCGCGACGCTGGTGCGCGCGCAAGGCAAGGACGCGGAGGTTTCGCTCATCCTGCTGCGCAAAGGACAGGAGCGGAAAGTCACTGTCAAAATCGCCGAGCGCCCGATGCCCGTCGGCCTGCACTTTCCCGCGCCGGTCGGCGAAATCCGCGAGCACATTGAGCGACTGCAAGAAGACGCCGGCGACCAAACGCGGAAGCTGCGCGAGCACATGCGCGAGCAGATGCGCGAGTTTCAGGACAGGATGAAGCAGTACGAGGAGCGGCTGAAAAAATGGCAGGCCCGGCCCGAGGGCGACCTGCCAAAGCCGCCGGAGTTTCAGCCGCCTCGCGAACCCGCCGATCGGCCGCAGGAAATCCGACCCGGCGGCGCAGGTCAGGAGCGGCGCGGCGAACACCGCAGCAGCGTTACGTCCAGCACGGCCACGGCGAAAGCGGTGATGAAAGACGACAGCGGGGAAATCGAAGTTTCGTCGAGCGACGGGCGGCGAAAACTCGTCGCGAAAAACGCGCAGGGTGAGGTGATTTTCGACGGCCCTATCGACACGCCCGAGCAGGTGCGCGCACTGCCGGAGGAGTTGCGGAAAAAGGTCGAGTCCATCGACGTGCGGACGAAGACCGAGCCGGATGCGCCGCGCCTGCTTCATCCGCGCGAGGCGGGCCGCGAGGTGCAGTAAAAATCCGCGCACGAGTTCGGCGTGCGGCTGCAGGGGAAGCTGCCAG
>JANXWQ010000610.1 GCA_025351065.1 Chthoniobacter sp.
GTGAAGCTGGAGGCGGCCTTCAAGGCGCGCTTCGAGAGCGACGCGCAGAAGCCTTACCTCGCCCTCGTCGCCGCGCTGAACCAGAGCTACCTCGCCAACGGCGTCGCCCGCTTGCGGGTGGCCGCGCAGTCCAAAGGCAGCCTCGATGAAGTCACCGCGCTGGACGCGGAGAAGGCGGCCATCGACCGGGGCGAAGGCGTGCCTGCGACCGACGACGGGAGCACGCCCGAAGCGCTGAAGATTTTCCGCAGCAGCTACCGCATGGCGATGACGAAGTACAACGCCGACCGCGCCAAAACCGCCGGGCAGCTTTACGACATGTACCTTGCCTCGCTCGACGGCTACGTGGCCGAACTCACCCGCGCCAACAAGATCGACGACGCCAAAAAAAGTGAAAGCCCTGCGCGAGGAGGTCGCGGGAAAAAAAGCTGAAATCGTCAGATCCGCTGGTGCCGAACCGGCCAGGTCCGGATCGGCTCCCGATCCAAAAGCGACCGCCAGCGGTTCCGTGCGCGAGGCCGCGAAGTGGGTACTGGCCCTGGGCGGCAAATTTTCGATCACCAAGGGTACTTTACAGGCCGAGGTGCTGACCGAGCGGGAACTTCCGGTGGGCAAATTTGAGATCACCGTCCTCACGCTCGACCAGCGCCAATTGAAATCGGCCCCGCCCGTCGATGCGGATTTTCAGACTCTCCGGGGGATCAAGACGCTGCGCTCCATTTGGGCGTACTGGCCTGGTTTGGGCGACGCCGCTTTCGAGTTTCTGGCCGACAACGCGGAACTGACCAGCGTGGACATTACCACCGGAGAACTGACCGACGCCGTGCTGCCGCACCTCGCCGCCTCGCGGAAACTCTCCGAATTGACGCTGACCTCGTCGCCGCGTTTTACCGGCAAGGGCCTGGAAAAAATGCGCTGGCTGCCGATGCTGACCAAAGCCGACTTTCACGGCTGCGGCATGGGCGATGAAGGGTTGAAAGAGCTGCAGGCCGCGCGGCGGCTGCAATCGCTCAATCTCCAGGGAACCAAAGTGACCCCCGCCGGCATTGAGGCTTTCAAAAAAGCCGTGCCGAAATGTTTGGTGACTCAATAATTTCCGCGCGCCGTGGCTATCGTTCGAGCGCCTCGATGACAAAGTCATCGAAGTAAAGCTGCCCGGTTCCGGGAAACACTTCGACACTGAGTTCAATATTTCGGGAGTACCCACTCATCGTCCAATCGATGGTGAAGGTTTGCCACTCCGGGGTGCGCTCGAGTTTTTTGTCGTCAAACATCCCGCCAAGACCGCTGCCCGGCGGCGGGGTGAGGTGGACTTGGAACGCGCCCAGCGTGGTCCGCGAGGTCAGAAAACCGTCGCCTGTTCTGGCGCGAAAACGAATCTTCAAGACTTTCGTGTTGCGCGGTACGGAAAAACTCTGTGCGAATTTTTGCGGTCGCGTGCCGAGAGTGACGCAGTACGACCGGTCTGCGTCGGCGCCGGGCTTTCCGAGCACTGAACCGAGGGGCGGACGCGCCGGCGCCGGTGTTGCCGCGCCGTCCGGCGGCTTGGTGGCATCGGGTCCGGTAGCAGATTTGAAAACCTCCGCTTTGCCGTCGCCCTTCCAATGAATAATCCCCGCAGAGAAATCTCCATTTTCCAAAAGGTTCTTCTCCGGCTTGACTCCTTGAGCCGCGCCGGATGCGAGCGAGCAGATCGCCACGACCAAAGCCAGGACCGCAGATCGGATATTCATGGTTTCACTGCGTAGCAATCTCGCCAAAGCGATGCAACGCAAAATTAGCAATGCCATAAATACAAAAGGTCCTACGGCCCGTTAGCCGGGCGAGTTGTCGCTCCGGCTGCGTTGCTTGACGGGTGGAAACCATCCTGCTGACCTGCTTTTTCCCATGCCTCTCACGGACACCGATTTAACAAACGAGATGGTGCTCCCGAGTCGCTGGGCGCAGGCATTGCAGGGAGATTCGGCGATGCTGGGGGAACTGGCGGCGAGCTACTGGTATTGCGTGTATGCGTGGTGGCGACGCGCGGGGCTCGAGGCCGCGCCGGCGGCGAGCGCGACGATCGCGAGCTTCACCCGATGGATGCGCGTGCGCCCGCCGAGCGCCGAGGACGCTGGCGCAGGGCTGATGCGCGAGTGGCTGCCGGGGCGGCTGGCGGAGTTGGCCGCGGAGGGATGGGAAGCGGTCGAGGAGCCGGCCATCGTGATCGAAGCGGAATGGGCGGAGTCGCGCTACGCGGGCGAGCCGGAGGGCGAACCGGACGCGATCTTCCATCGACGCTGGGCGCTGACG
>JANXWQ010000620.1 GCA_025351065.1 Chthoniobacter sp.
GACCCATCTTCGCCAGCTTCGCATAAAAGCGCGCCGCCTCCCGCACCGCGCGCTTGATCGTCCCGATGTCCGGCACCTGCGAGCCCACATGGAAATGCACCAGCTTCAGCGTGTGCGCCAGCCCCTCCTTTTTCAGCAGCTCGCTCGCGTACACCAGCTCCGCCGTGCTCACGCCGAACTTCGCATTCTCCCCGCCGCTCGTCGCCCACTTGCCCGCGCCCTTCGCCGCCAGCCGCACGCGGATGCCGAGCATCGGCTCCACGCCCACCTCCCGCGACACGCGCAAAATTTCCGCCAGCTCCTCGATCTTCTCCACCACCATGATGACCTTCTTCCCCAGCTTCCGCCCGAGCAGCGCATTCTGGATGAAAATCTGATCCTTGTAGCCGTTGCAAATGATCAGCCCCTCCGAGTCCCGGTGAATCGCCAGTGCCGCCAGCAACTCCGGCTTGCTCCCCGCCTCGATGCCAAACTGGAACGGCCCACCCGCGTCCATGATCTCCTCCACCACCTCCCGCAGTTGGTTCACCTTGATCGGAAAAACGCCGCGATAAACGCTCCTGTAACCCGACTCCGTGATCGCCGCCGCAAACGCCTGGTTGATCGTCTCCACCCGATCCCGCAGCAAATCCTGAAACCGCAGCACCATCGGAAAAGTCAGCCCCTGCGCCTTCGCGTCCTCGATCACCTCCATGATGTCGATCACTGCGCCCTCCTTCCGCGTCGGCTGGATCTGGATGTGCCCCTTCGCGTTGATCGTGAAATAGCCCGAGCCCCAGCGGTCGATATTGTAGAGCGAAATGGCGGCGGGAATGTCCCAGGGTGGCTTCATGTGGCGCGCATGTTAGAAACGCGCGCCTTCATTGCAATCTGCGCTTCACAAAAATATCGCGCCCCATTTTTGCTTCGCGCCCACCGCTCGCCGAGCCGCATGTTTCCAGCTTTCGCGCCCATTTTCACCCTCGACACCCGCCGCGCGCCGACTGACATTTTCGCTCCATGAGCAAGCCTGTCGTCCCGGTGAATATCCGCACCGTCCTCCCGTTCAATACCGGGCGGGCGGTCTTCATCGGCAACGATGACAAGGTCTTCGTGATCTACGTGGATGAGAGCGTCGGCGCGGCCATCTCAATGTTCATGAACCAGACGCCGAAGGAGCGCCCGCTGACCCACGACCTCATCGGCCACCTGCTCGCCGCGCTGGGTGCGAAAGTGGAGCGCGTCATCATCAATGACCTCAAGAGCGAGACGTATTTCGCACGGCTCATCATCAGCGCGGAGAATGAGTTGTTTGAAAAAAAGATCGTCGAGCTGGACGGCCGCCCGAGCGACTGCATCGCCCTCGCCATCCAGCAAAGCGCGCCGATCTACGTCAGCCGCGAGGTCTGGGACGAGGTGGAGGATCGCAGTGATGTCCTGCGCCACCTCGAGGAAAACGGCCCGCAGGGCGAGAGCCAGGGCTGAGCTTCCCGGCCCGCCTGCGGCAAATTTTTACCGCGCCGGAAAATCGCGCTTGCAAATGTAACATCGGTGGTTACAGATGGTGCCTGCATGAAATCCGCACCCATCTCCACCGACACGCTCCTCGGCCAGCTCGACTGGCGCTACGCCACGAAGAAATTCGATCCCGCAAAACGGATCGCCGCCGCCGACTGGGCCGCGCTGGAGCAGGCGCTCATCCTCACGCCCACGAGCTACGGTCTGCAGCCCTACAAGTTCCTTGTGCTGACCGATCCCGCGCTCCGCGCGCAGCTCGTGCCCGCCTCGTGGGGCCAGACGCAGCCGGTCGATTGCTCGCACTACGTCGTCTTTGCCGCGCGCGCCAAAAACACCGAGGCGGATGTGGATCGCTACCTCGCCCTCATGGCCGCGGTGCGCGGCACCACCACGGAGTCGCTGGCCGGTTTCAAAAAGGTGCTCATGGGCGACGTCGTGGATGGCCCGCGCGGTGAGGTCTCGCTCGAATGGGCCGCGCGGCAGGCCTACATCGCGCTTGGCAATTTTATGACCGCCGCGGCGCTCATCGGCGTCGATACGTGTCCGATGGAAGGCTTTGAGCCGCCGCAGTACGACGAAATCCTCGGCCTGCCCGCGCAAGGCTTTCGCGCCGTGGTGGCCTGCGCCGCGGGCTACCGCTCGGCGGAGGACAAATACGCCGCGCTGCCGAAAGTGCGCTTCCCCGCCGACGTGATGATCGATCGTCGCTGACCCGTTTTTTTCTACAACACCAACACCAACACCATGAGCCACCACATCCCGACCACCGACCTCACGCAACGTCCTCCGCGCAGCCCGCGCGCCCGCCTCGGCGACTATGCCCTGCTGCCGCGCATGCTGGACAAAGGCCGCGCCGAACTCGCCGGCAAGAACGGCGAGTATCATTACGCGTGCCCGCTCGATCAGCACATCCTCGGCTTCCTCGGCCTCGATGCCGCGGCGCTGAAAGCCGAACTCGCCGCGGGCAAAGGCGATGGCGAAATCCTCGAATGGATCGCCGCCAACCAAAAAAATCCGCGCACGCCGTGGGAGATCGCGCAGTGGTCGGCGTGGCGCGAGACCACCGTGCCCACCGATGTCGAGGGCCGCGAGTTTTTCAACGGCCTGCACAAAGCGGCCGGCGAAAAGCGCGAGGACATCGCGACGTGGGCCGACGTGCTCGACCTCGACGACTATGTGACCTTCGGCGGCAAAGCCTGAGCAACTGCGAAACTGGTTGGCGCGGCTGTAGGGGAACCCGTTGGATTCCCCCGATTCTCGGAGAGAATCGAGGGAAGCTGGCAGCTTCCCCTACAGCCGTCGCACTTTTTTGCACAGCCTCTGAGCGGCATCACCGCGACTCGAAAAGCGGCAGCGAGAGCTTCCAGTAAATGCCCGCGAGCCGCAGCGCGAGGACCAGCCCAGCGCCGGCCAGCGCCGCCACCGTTTCACCCATGCCGGCCAGAGCCACGCACAGCGCCGAGCCACTGAGCGCCGCCGTGGCGTAGAGGTGAATCTCGCGCCGGAAAACCAGCGGCACTTCGCCGGTGAGCACGTCGCGCACGATGCCGCCGGCCACGCCCGTGACCACGCCGAGCAGCACGCAGACCGGCGCGGAAAAGCCGAACGCCAGCCCCTTGCGCGTGCCGATCATCGCGAAGACCGCCAGCACGAACGCATCCGCCACGAGCAGCGCGCGGTGCGGCGGGCGGTGAAAACGGGCGACGATGAACGTGACCAGCGCCGTGCCCGTGACATTCAGCAGCAGCTCCGGCCCGCGCAGCCACGCGACCGGGAGATCGCCTGCCAGCACATCGCGCAGCGTGCCGCCGCCAAAGGCCGTGACCAGCGCGAGCACCAGCACGCCGAAAAGATCGACGCGCTTTTCCCGCGCCGCGAGCACGCCGGTGATCGCGCCCACGCACACGCCGAAGTGCTCCAGAAAAAGCGGCAGCGTCAGCGTCACGGCGCGGCGGGCAAGGCGGGGAGCTGGAGCGCAGGCGGCGTGCCGGTCGCGGGGCGCGTGAACTTCTCCCCGTACTTCGTAAAGCCCGGCACGAACCCGCCGTGCGACAAAAAGAAGCGCCCGTTTTCCACGCCCATGAAACGGTCCAGCCGATCCTCCTTGCCCGTGGCGTCGTGGCTGAAACTGGCCTCGGTGATCTCATGCCATTTGCCATCGTCCATGCGCAGCCATTGGTTGCCGTAGAGCGCCTT
>JANXWQ010000042.1 GCA_025351065.1 Chthoniobacter sp.
GCGGGGGTGGTGTCGGTGGTTTCGCGGCGCACGGCTTCGGTGACGATGCCGGTGAGGGCGACGTTTTCCAGCGGCGCGGTGGAGGCGCCGATGTCGGCTTTGGAAAAAGTGAGCAGTTCAGCGACGAGGGCGGAGATTTGCGCGGCTTTTTCGGTGGCTGCTTTGACGAAGGGCGTCTGCGTTTCGGTGGCGTGCTGTTCGAGGATGCCGAGGGCCATTTGCAAACGGACGAGCGGGGAGCACAGCTCGTGGGCGATGTCGCCGAGGAAGCGTTTCTGGCCGGTGACGAGGCCGTCGAGCCGCGCGGCCATTTGGTCGATGGATTCGGCGAGGCCGCCGAGTTCGTCGCGGCGGCGCAGGGCCACGCGCACGTCGAAGCGGCCGTCGGCGATCTGCCGGGTGGCCTGCATCATGCGCCCGATGGTGCGGGTGATGCCATGCACGAGCGGCAGCCAGAACAGCAGCGAAAAGACGAAGACGCCGGCGATGAGGGCGAGCCATGGTTTGGGGTTGAAGATGAGCCCGCCCGCGCTGAGCGACGGCGAGCGGGCGACGAGGACGACGCGCATCGGGTCGCCGGCCAGCATGTTGTCGAGCCGCGCGCTGGCGAGGAGCCAGTACTGCGTGGGCTCGGTGGTGCGGACGAGCGCGCGGAGCGGCGGCCGCGGCCAGCGGCGGCGCTGGTCGCCGGTTGGGCGCGGCGTCGCAGGTGCGGGCGTGGCCGTGCGGCTCGGGGGGAAAAAGGTGCGATCGACGATGCGGGTGCGGACTTGCTCCGGAAGGTCGGCGGTGTCGCCGACGAGGGGATTGGCGTCATCGTCGAAGAGGCCGAAGCGGACGTGGTGCGCGGTGCCGTAGCGTTTCAGCACGGCACCCCATTCGTCGGGTGCGGTGCTGTCCAGTTCGCCGACGATGAGGTCGCGCACCGCCTCCATGCGCTCGCGCGCGCCGGTGAAGAAAAACCAGTCGAGGTTGAAGTTGAACTGCGCGTTGAACAGCAGCGCGAAGACCGCGGCGACGATAACGAGGTTCAGGAAAAACCAGACGAGGATTTTTCCATAAAGCGGCAGGCGCACGCGCGGCGATGGACGGGCGTCAGACATCGTCGGGATTGATGAGCAGGTAGCCGACGGCGCGCACGGTGCGGATGAAGTTCGGGTTTTTCGGATCGTCGCCGAGCTTTTTGCGGAGCGACCAAATGTGGACGTCGATGGAGCGGTCGAGGCCGTCGTAGTTGCGGTCGGCGATGGTCTCGATGAGCTGCTCGCGCGTTTTCACCCGGCCCCGCGAGCGGGCGAGCGAGGCGAGCAGTTCAAACTCCAGCGCGGTCAGAGTGAGCGGCTCGCCGTGGAGCAAAGCGACGCGCGAATTCGGATTGATCCGCAGCGGGCCGACGACGATCTCGGCCTCGATGCGATCTTCGCCCGGAGCCGGCGGGCGCGCGGTTCGGCGGGTGACGGCGCGCAGGCGGGCGAGCAGCTCGCGGCTGGAAAAGGTCTTCGGCAGATAATCGTCCGCGCCCATCTCGAGGCCGACGATGCGATCCGTCTCCTCGCCGCGCGAGGTGAGCATGAGGATGGGCACGTCGGATTTTCCGCGTACCCGTTTCAGCACCTCGAAGCCATCCATGCCGGGCATGTTCACATCGAGGATGACGGCGCAGAATTTTTCCGCCAACGCGCGATCCGCGCCCGCCGGGCCGTTGTGCTCGGCGAGGACTTCGTAGCCGAGCGGGTCGAGGTAGGCCTTGATGAGCGCGCAGAGTTCGCGGTCGTCGTCGATCACGAGGACGCGCGTGGCGGCGGAATGCGAGGGTGAAGTCACGGTGCGGAATGCAGCGTAAGCCCATCGGGCGGCGAAACGCGGCAAACTTAATGGACTCTTAACAATTTTCCCGGCCCCAGCCAACGCGGGCTTAACAATGAGGGTGTTCAGTCCTCCGAAACCCGCCACTCGCTCCATCGGCAATCCCTTTTTCCGAACGGCCCAGCGTGGCCCAACAACAACCGCAACCTACAACGCAGTAAACCCAACCAACATGAAATCGAAACCAACCATCCTCCTGACAGCCCTCGCGCTGGCAGCATCCACCATCCTTGCCAGCGCGCAGGCACCAGCCGCACCTGCCGCACCCGCGGCTCCGGCCGACGGCAACAACAACGGCGGCGGACGTCGCGGCGGCCAGGGCGGCCCCGGCGGTGGCAACTTCGCGGACTTCCAGCAGCGCATGAATGACCGGCTGAAAGCCTCGCTCAAAGTCACCGACGAAGAATGGAACGTTCTCAAGCCGCTCGTCGAAAAAGTGCAGACCGCGCAGCGCGAAGCGGGAGCCGGTCGCGGCTTCGGCGGCGGTCGCGGCGGCCCCGGCGGCGATAACAACACGCCCGACACGCGGCCCGGCGCAGCCGAGAGCACCGCGCTCCGCACGGCGCTGGAGAGCGACAGCACTTCCGCCGACGAGATCAAAGCGAAGCTCGCGGCCTTGCGCGCCATCCGCAAAAAGGGCGCGGCTGATCTCGCCGTCGCCCGCGAGGATTTGAAAAAGGTCGTGACCGTGCGGCAGGAAGCCGTGCTCGTCTCGATGGGCATGCTCGAATAACCCGCCCGCGCGTGACCGGCAGCCTCGCCACTACCACTACCGAACCACGCCAGGACCTTCTCGCGTCCATGGTGGAGCGCCAGCAGCTCTCCGCCATGGACGCCGAGGTGCTGGCCGGCAGCGCCGTGCCTGCGGACTCGGAGGAGGCGGTGCTGCAATGGCTCGCTGGCGAATACGGCCTCGGCTACACGCCGCTCGACAAGATCGAGCCCGACCGCGGCCTGCTCGCGCGTTTTCCCGCGCGCATTCTGCTGAAAGAGGAACTGCTGCCGCTGCGCGAAACGGACGGCGTCATCGAGGTCGCGGTCAGCCGGCTCTTTGCCACGCCGGGGCTCGACAGCCTCCGTGCTATCACCAACCTCAAACTCTCGCCGATCCTCGCGCCGAGCGAGGCGCTCCAGCGCGAGATCAAAAAGCATCTCGGCGTCGGTGCGGACACGCTCAACCTGCTCGAGCAGGAGGATTTTTTCCAAGTCGTCGCTGACGATCATCACGACGACGGCGACCTCGACAAGGCGGCGGAAGACGCGTCGATCATCCGCTTTGTCAATCAGGTGCTCGGCGACGCCATCTCGCTGCGCGCGTCGGACATTCACGTCGAGCCGTTCGAGCACGAGCTGCGCATCCGCTATCGCATCGACGGACTTTTGCAGGAAGTGCCGGTGCCCGCGCAGATCAAGCGCTTCCAGCCGGCCATCGTCTCGCGCATCAAAATCCTGAGCAACCTGAACATCGCCGAGAAGCGCGTGCCGCAGGATGGACGCATCAAGATTCGCGTGAAGTCGAGCGATGTGGACATCCGCGTTTCGGTCATCCCGATGCTGCACGGCGAGGCGGTAGTGCTGCGGCTGCTGCGGCAGGATTCGGGAATGATTGGCCTCGCCGGCATCGGCATGGCGCCGCGCGAGCGGGAGATTTTCGACCGCGTGTTGGAAATGCCGCACGGCATCGCGCTCGTCACCGGCCCGACCGGCAGCGGTAAAACGACGACGCTTTACAGCGCGCTGCACCAGATCAATGACGAGGTGCGGAAGATCATCACCATCGAGGATCCGGTGGAATATCAGCTCAAGGGCATCAACCAAATCCAGGTCAACGAAAAGGCCGGGCTGACTTTCTCGCGCGGGCTGCGCGCCATTTTGCGCCACGATCCCGATGTCGTTTTGATCGGAGAAATTCGCGATCAGGAAACCGCGCAGATCGCCGTGCAGGCCTCGCTCACCGGCCACATGGTTTTCTCCACGCTGCACACGAATGACGCGCCCGGCGCGCTCACGCGGCTCGTGGACATGGGTGTGGAGCCGTACCTCGTCGCGTCGTCGCTCGAGGCGGTCATCGCGCAGCGGCTCGTGCGGGTGCTCTGCGAGGAGTGCAAAGTGGAGGACACCAGCGCGCGGACGACCGCCCTCCGCGAGCGCGTCGCGGCGCTGCGGGGCGCGAAGATTTTCCGCACGACGGGCTGCAAAAACTGCCGGATGACCGGCTACACCGGACGCCGTGCGATCTTCGAGCTGATGACGATGAGCGGGCCGATCCGCACGATTCTGCTGCGCGGAGGATCGAGCATCGAGATCAAGGACGCGGCGAAAAGCGAAGGCATGAAGACACTGATCGAAGACGGCTGGCGGCTCGTTTGTGACGGCGTGACCACGCCATCCGAGGTGCTCCGCGTTTCCAAAGACGAAGGCACCGACGGCTTTGCTGTGAACGCATAAAGGAACCGCCATGCCCGTCTTCACCTACAAAGCAATGCAGGCCAGCGGAGTCGCCATCGAGGGCAGCATCGAGGCCGGCGGACGGCAGGATGCGGCGCGCATGATCGAAGAGCGCGGACTCACGCCGGTGCGCCTGACCGAGAGCGCCGCACTGGTTACGACCGCGCGCGGCGCAAAGCCCGCCGCGCCGACGGCGAGCCGGACGTTGTTCAAGTCCACGCGCGTCACCTTCGATGCGCTCGAAGATTTCACCCGCTCGCTCTCCAGCCTGCTCGCCGCAAACGTCCCGCTCAGCCGCGCGCTCACCATTCTTTACAAGGAATCATCGAACCCCGTCGCCTCCGCGAAATGGCGCGAGCTGCACGACTTCGTGATCGACGGCGTGCCGCTGGCCGAGGCGATGAACCGCTCGCCCGAAGTCTTCCCGCGCGTCTATACAGCGATGGTCGAGGCGGGCGAAGCCGGCGGCTTTCTCGATGTGGTGCTCGCGCAGATCGCGGACTTTCAGGCGCGGGAGAAAGAGATGCGCGCCAAAGTCGTTTCCGCGATGATGTATCCGGCAGTGCTGCTCACCCTCGCGGTCGGCGTGCTGATTTTCCTGATGGTCTTTTTCATCCCGCGTTTCCAAACGCTCTTCGCCGGCTTCGACGCCGCGCTGCCCGCGCTCACGCTCGCCATCGTCGCCATCAGCGACGCGATGCGGAACTACGGCCTTTACATGGTCGCGGCGCTCGTCGCGGCGGTCTGGTTCGGGCGGAAGTGGTTCAAAAAAGAAAGCAGCCGCCGGCTCTGGGAATCTTGGATGCTGCGCATGCCCGTGATCGGCCCGCTCGCCGCGAAGATCGCGATGGCGCGGTTTTGCCGGATGCTCGGCACGCTGCTCGGCGCGGGTGTTTCGCTCATCAGCGCGCTCTCGGTTTCGCGCCGGTCGCTGGGCTATCAGACGCTGATCGATCTCGTCACCGATTCCACGGAGCGGGTGAAAAAAGGCGAGGCGCTCGGCGCGAGCCTCGCGGATTGCCGCGCGCTCTTCGGCGGCTCGACGCTCGAAATGATCGCCGTCGCGGAGGAAAGCGGGCGGCTGGATCAAGAGCTGGTGCGGCTCGCGGGCGTGACCGAGATCACGCTCGACCGCCAGCTCAAGACCGCCGTGGCGCTGGCCGAGCCGCTCATGCTTTTCGGCATCGCCGGGCTCATCGGCACGATTTTCATCGGGATGGTCATCCCGATTTTCACCATCCAAGACTACATCAAATGAAAACCAAAACTCCCAACTCCCAACGTCAATCCATGCACCGCGCGGCCTTCACCCTTGTGGAAATGCTGCTCGTGCTCGTCATCCTTGCGACGCTCGCCGCGATCGTGATTCCAAAGATGGCCGGTCGCAGCCAGGAGGCCAAGGTCACGGCCACGAAGGCCCAAATCTCCGGCTTCGAGCTGGCGCTGAATGCCTTCGAGGTGGACAACGGCTTTTATCCGCAAGGTAGCGCGGGGCTGAACGCGCTCGTC
>JANXWQ010000049.1 GCA_025351065.1 Chthoniobacter sp.
ACACCCAGTGACCCGCCACCTCGCCTATACCATCGCGCTTGACAATCCGCCCGGTGCCGTCGGGCACCGGACGATGGCGAAGTTTCTCGCCCTCTCGCTGCTCCGCACGCGGTTCGACGGCGACATCGTGATTTTCAGAAACTCACCAGAGCCGATCTTCATGGTGCCGCGCGCCGGAGTGCGGGAGGTTTTCATCCAGACGGGCCGGCCAGGAAAAAAGAAATTCTGGGACTACGCGCAGGCCTGGAAATTCCGCGTCCGCGAACACCTCGATGTGCGGGGCTATGACAAGGTGCTCTTTCTCGACGCCGACTGCCTGGCCCTGCGCAACATCAACCCGATGCTCGCCGGCGACTGGGATCTCGCCTTTTACCCCGAGCCTGGCTCGCACGCGGGCGGCGACTGGTTCAACTGCTTCATCTCCAAGGAGGAGGCCGAGCGGCTCGACTGCGCGGGCGTGAACGGCGGCATCCTCGGCGTGCGCGCGAAGCACTACCACGCGGTGATGGCGGCGTGGGAAAAAATCCATTTCGGCCCCGCGCCGCGGAAAAAATTCTTCACCGACCAGGCCGCGCTCACGCGGCTCGTCATCGACACGAAGCTGCGCAAACGCCCGCTCGTGCTCGCCGATGTGGCCACGCCGATGGGCTACGACCCGCGCCCGCACATTTATTTCGAGTCGCGCCTCGTGCATCTCGCGGGCTGCACGGATTTCGCGCTGAAACTGCGCTTCATGTTCGGCCTCTACATGAACACCTTCTTCCTCGACCGGCAGGCCACGCTGCTCCACATGCTCGACCTTTGACCCATGCCGCGCGCCCGCAGAAATCTCGTCTATACCGTCGCCATCGACCGCCCCGGCCAGACCGGCCACCGCAACATGGCGAAGATGCTCGTCTCGTCGCTCCTGCGGACGCGGTTTTCCGGCGACATCATGGTCTTTCACAATTCGCCCACGCCGCTTTTCATGGTCGCGCGCGCCGGGGTGCGGGAGGTGAAAATGCCGGCACCCGTGAGAATCCGCACGGACCAGCAGTTCGTAATGCACGCGCAGTCGTGCAAGCACGGCGTGGCGGAGCACATCGACACCGCGGCTTACGACCGCGTGATGTTCATCGACTGCGATGCGCTCGCCCTGCGCAACATCGACCACCTTTTCACCGGCGCGTGGGACCTGGCGGTGACGGTCGAGACCGGGTCGGAAATCCAAGGCTACGCCTACGGCGGCTACCTCACGAAAGCCGAGCGCAAAAACCTCGTGCGCGACGGCATGAACAGCGGCACCTGGGCGGTCAGGGCGAAGCATTTTGCCGGACTGCTGCGGCGCTGGCGGCAGGTCGAGACGCGTCCGCAAAAAGCCCCGCTGTCCCTGCGCGAGCAGTCCGCCTTTAACCGCGTGGTGCTGGACTGGGAGGAAAAAGTCCGCGCCTGGCCGCGCCGCGAAATCGCCCTGCCGCTCGTCACCGGCCACCTCACGTCGTACCCGCAGTACCGCGAGGCGGCCATCGTCCACGTCGCCAGCGGCCACCCGGCCGACTACAAGCTGCAGTACCTTTTTTCGATCTTCGCCGGGCGGTTTCTGTTCGACGCGCAGCTCGCGCTTTTCAACACGCTCGAGATGTAGCCGCGCTACGGCCGCGCCTCGACTGACATGAGCATCGGCGCGGGCCGGCGCACATTGGAGATGAGCGACACCGCCGCGACCGGCCCCTGCCCGGCGGCGGCCTCCCACGCGAGGCGGTAGAGTGCCAGGCCGTGCTGGTAAAACTGCGCGTGCGGATTGTCCCCGCGCCACGCCACCGCAGCGGCGGGTGCTTCGGCGACGTGGCCGCCGGAGGGCACCCACCAGTCCCAGACATTGCGCCCGTAGATGAGCGGGATGCGCACCGCGCCGCGGCCCGAACTGCGCAGCAGAAAAAGGCTGCCGATGCAGGTGTCCTGGAGGTGCTCGTCCTCCTCCACGTAGCTCGCGGCCAGCGCAAAGTCGGCGTGCGTGGCGGGGCGGCCCAGCGGCAGCCAGCCGATGCTGCGCGGCAGCATCCGTCCGCCGCTGAGGCGGAATTTTGCGCCGGCGAGCTGGATGAAATCGCCGAAGTGCAGGCTGCCGCCGCCGGGCTGCGCGAGTTCCGCAGGCAGGGACAAAAGGTTGTTGTTGGCCCCGCCGGTCCAGTCTTCCGCGAGTTTGATGTTGGCCCACGGAGCCAGCTCCACCCCGCCCGCCGCGCCGCCTTTCGCCGTGCCCGGCGTGATGCGGTCATCGCCGCCGTGGTGCCGGCGCAGCGCCTGCCACGCTTCAAGATTCGCGGCCTCCGCCTCGTCGGGCCGGTGCAGCGCGGTCAGCGCCTCGGCGCGGGCGAGCGCGAACCACGCCGCGTCGCCGTACAACCCGCGCGCGCCGGCGCAGAGCGGCGGGATTTCCTCCCAGCGGCCCAGCGCGCAGGCCTGCGCCACCCGCACCGCGCACGGCAGCTCCACGCCGTGCCAGGTGGTGGCTAGCGGGGTGTGTTTCGGCGCTTCGCCGGGCGGGGTGAAAAGCGCGCGCACGCCGAGATCGGCGGCGGCGAGCAGCAGGTCGGCCTGGGCGTCGGCTCCCTCGCCGCGGCTGTCAGTCACGGCTTGGGCCAACGCCTTCCAGCCGAATTCCTCGCCGGGCTGCTGCTCGATCCACGCGCAGGCGCGCCGGATTCTTTCGTCGAGCGCCACCTCGGCCGCGGCCTCGCTGGTGCCCTGTGCGACAGCCAGCGAACGCGACGCGTCGTAGATTTTCACCAGCGCTTGCGAGCCCGCGGCGAGCATGAGGCGGCGTCCGTCCGCGCTCCAGCCGTCGGCCACGATGTCCCCCTGGAGATCGTGCTCGATGACCCACGTCTGCGTGGCCTGCGCGATATTGAAGACGCGGCAGGTGCCATCCCCGCCGACCGTGGCGAGGCGGGTGCCATCGGGATGCCAGCCGAGATATTTGACCGGCCCGGAATGCGCGAGCGCGGGCCGCTGCACCGCGCCGGTGCGGGTATCGAGCCAAAGGAGCGCTCCACTTTCCCCCGCCAGCGCGAGCCGCGTGCCGTCCGGGCTGAGCGCGCCGCAGCGCACTTCGCCGAGCCCGCCGGGCAGCACTACGTCGAGACGCGGCGGGCCACCGGCGAGGCTGGCGAGGCGGTAGTGCAAAGCGCCGCCCTCCGCGGCGACGAGCCCCACGGCGTCGCCATCCAGCCCGGCCACCCACGCGGCGCTGGCGCTGCCGGGGAGCGCGGTGGCGTGAGCATCGTCGGTGGAAAACCACGACCAGCCTTTCACGCCGCGCACGAGGAGGCGGTGGCTGTCCCGCATCCAGCCGACCTCGGCGGCGTCGTCGAGCCCGGTGGCGATGATCCTTTTTCCATCCTCGATGCGCCACACCACAGGCGGCCGGCCGGGACAGACCGCGGCGAGCCAGCGCCCGTCGGGGCTCCACGCGAGGCGGCCACCGGTGCAGGTGGTGCGGCCCGGCAGCGGCGCGGGCAAAGGGCGGCTCCACTCCGTCTGCCAGGTGTCGCCGCGGATGAGCTGCACTTCGTCGGCGGAAAAAAGCACGGCCAGCTGGTCGGTGCGCGGATTCCACTGCGCGGCGGTGAGCGGGGTATTGAAAGGCAGGAAGGTGATCTCGGGCGCACGCCGCAAATCGTCCCACGCACGCAGGGTGCCGTCTTCGCCGACCGAGAGCAGGCGCTCCGGTGTGCCGCCGAGCCACTGCAGCGCGGACACCCGGCTGCTGTGGCCGTAGAGCGCGGTGCGCGCGTCGGTGTGCCGCTGCGCATCGAGCAGGATGATTTTTCCGTCAATGCCGCCGATGGCCACGGCCCCGCCCGTGGGCGACCAGGCGAAGGCCGAAGCGCCGGGGCTGAAGCGCGTCTCCAGATGGAACGAGTCCACGGTGGTGAACGGATCCCATGAGCGCATGGGCATGTGGTATTTCGTGATCGCGACCTCGTGCGCGCCGGGCCGCCAGGCGAGCGCAGACTCCTCGGCGTCGAGCGGAAACTCATGCTCCAGGCTGTCAAGCGGGCCGGCCAGCAGACGCCCGGGATGCCCGAGCACGACGGCGATTTCGCCGCCCTCCGCCCGCCAGTCGAGCGCGAGCACGGGGCCGCGGTGCGGCCACTTTTCCTCCGGCCGTCCGTCGCCGCGCCAGCTCGCGAGCACGCCGTCCGCGCCGCCGGTGACGAGCAGGTCTTCCGCAGGCTGCCAGCCGAGCGTGTTCACCGCACCGTCGTGCGCGTGCCAGCGTTTTTTTTCCGCGCCGGTCGCGGCGTCCCACAGCACGACTTCGCCGTTCGCGAGTCCGGCGGCGAGTGTGCCGGTGACTTTCCACGCGAGCGCGCGCACCGCGCCCGCGGGCAGCGTGCGGATTTTTTCCAGCGCGTCGCACGACCAGATCGTGACCCCGCCCTCCTCGCCCGCCACGGCCACGCTTTGCCCGTCCGGGCTCGCCGCCATGGCCCGCAGCGGCTGCGCGGAAACGGGGCGCACGACCTGCCGCGTGTTCAGCACGGAGTCGGCGAAAAACCATTCCCACCCGCGCCGGTCGCGCTCGCCAGCGGCGGGGCGGTGGCGGTTGATGGTCGCGCGCGCGGCCTCTGCGCGCCACTTCAGCATGTCGTCGGTGGCGGCCTGCATGTCGGCCACGTAAAGCCGGTCGCGCGCGGTCTCGCGCTGGGCTTCGAGTTCCTGCGAGTGCGCGATTTCTTTCGTGCGCGAGCGCTGGAGGCTGACCAAGACGACCGCCAGCGCGCCGATCACCACCGCCGCGAGCCCCGCGACGGTGAACGCCGCGCGCACCTTCCGCCGGTGCGCCGCCACCTCGTGCCGCAGGTCTTCCTCGCGCTGCACTGCCGCCGCCGCCGCCGCCAGATCCGCGCGCCGTTTTTCCAGCGACTCGATCCGCTCCGCCACCTCCAGCGCGCTGCCCGGCCGCCGCGCGGGATCCTCGTCCACGCACCGCGCGATGTCCTCGGCGAGCAGCTCATCCGGCACGTTGCGCCGCCAGCCCGGTGCCATCGGCCGGCGGAAATCCGCGATCACCACCTGGTAAAGCAGCACGCCGAGCGAGTAGATGTCGCCGAGGACCGAGGGCGGCGCGCCCACCATGTACTCCGGCGCACCGTACATGCGCGTGCCGGTGCGCGAGGCGTCGAGCGCCATCGTGAGGTCGCCGCCAAAGGTCACCCCGTGCCCGTCCAGCGCCGAGCGATCCATCAGCACGCCGATGCCAAAGTCCGCCAGCCGCGGATGCACGCCGCCCTCGGCATCCTCCTCGATGAAGATGTTCGAGGGCTTCACGTCCTTGTGGATGATGCCCACCGAGTGCGCCGCCGCCAGCGCCCGCGCCACCCGCGCCACCAGCTCGAGCCGGAGCGCCAGCGCCACGCCGCCGTTCGCCGTTTTCGCCATCATCCAGTCCGAAAGGGTGCCGCCCGCGCAGAATTCGCTCTCGATGAAAAACGGCGCGGCCTCGAGCTGCACCTCATAGAGCGTGGCAATGTCGCGCCGCGGCCCCAGCGCCTCACGGATGCGCTGAAAGATCATCACCTCGCGTTTGAAAGAACGCAGCCGCACCGCGTCGAAGCAGAATTTGAAAACGCGGTGCTCCTTCGTCTTGCGATTCTCCGCCAGCCAGACCTCGCCAAAGCCGCCCTCGCCGAGCTGCCGGGCGAGCGCCCACGCCGCGCGCCGCGGCACCTCCAGCGTCGGCGCGGGCCGCCAGCCGAGCATCGCCTCCTCCTCCTTGGAAACGGAACGCTCCACGCCCGGCCCGTTTTTTGGCCGCTCAAAGGGCGCGTGCCCGCGCTCGCCCACCTCGAAAATTTCCACCGGATCATCCAGCCCCTTCACCCGGTAGGCGCCGTGCGCCTCCCAGCCCAGCGGAGCCTGCGCGCCCAGCTCCACCGCCGGGATGGTTTTCACAAACTGCCGCGCGTCATCGAACACTGCATGCGTCAGCAGCACCTGCCCGCCCGCCGCCATCGAGAGCACGCGCGCCGCGAGATTCACCGCCGAGCCGATCGTCCCCGGCATCGTCTTCCCCGACGGGATCAGCAAAATCTCGCCCTGATGAATCCCCATGCGCACGCGCAGCGGCTGCGCCATGCCCCAGTCCTCGCGCCGCAGCAGCCATTGGAAACGCAGCGCCACGCCCACCGCATCGCTCGGCCGGGTGAAGCGCGCCATGAAGCCGTCGCCGGTGTGCTTTTCCACATGGCCCGCGCCGACCGTGGCCAGTGCTTCGTAAAAAAGCTCGCCGTGCCGCGCCAGCACCCGTGCATACCGCTCGGTGCCGAGCGCGCGCTCCAGACTCACCGAGCCCTCGATGTCGGTGAACATGATCGCCTGCAACACCCGCTCGCCATGCAGCTCGGTCTCCGCGGCCGCACCGCCAGCCGGACTTTCCGGCAAAGGTGCCGCAGCATCGTTTGGGTGGATTGGGATGCTCATCGTGGGCCGCGATTATGCGCCGGTTTCGCGCCGGACGGCAAAGCAAGAATCAGCCGCGCACCCATTCGTCCCTCTTGATCCGTCCGCTCATTCACCCCCATACCCGCATTCAGGCACGCCGCCGCCACCGGCACTTTGGACACGAGGAGAAAAGGCGCGCTGGATGTTCTCCAGCGCGCCTTGCGTTCTTTACGGGGTTTTGCCGCCGAGGTTTAGACGGCCATCGCTGTCGTCGGCGTGCTCCATTCGCTGGCTCCGGCGGAACCGTTCGCGCAGGCCCGCCCCCACAGCGTTTCACCCGGCGTGAGGCCGCCGATGAGCACGCGCGCCGCCGTCGAGAGACTGTCGTCCTCCCATGGGCCGGTCGCGGCAGGGGCCGTCTGCACCGAGTAGTTTACCGCATTGTTCACCCGGTCAAACTTGAACAGCAGCTCACCGCTCTTGCCCGTCATCATCAGCCGGGGGTTCTGCGGCGCGGGCAGCACGCCCACCGGCGACGGCGCGCGCACGGCGTCAAAGCCGGAGCCGATCAGCGCCAGCAGATCCGCATTGCAACTCGCCTGCACGTAGGCCGCGAGCTGCCGCATCAGCGCCAGCAGTTCCACCCGCCCCGCATTGCGCGTGGCGATGGCGATCTTGCCGCCGTCCAGCGCATCATGCACCGCCGTCTCAAAGGCGTTCACCGAAGTGGTGAGCACCGCGAGTGTCGGCGTGGGTGTGGGGTATTGGATGTTATTGGTCATCAGGGCGATGACGTTCCTGACAAACGCGAGCAGATCGGTATCAATCTTCTTCGCGAAGCTAAGCGCGACCCGCGCATAGTAGCCATTGGTATTGCTGTTCATGGTCTTTGTTTGCTTTCTAATTAGACCCTTCCGGGTCATTCTGGGTTAAACCGCAACCGTTCCGGTTAGTCATTAACCTTCACTGCGGCTGGTAAAATGACTTAGCCAGTCCCGTGCCAGCTCCTCCGGCCCATCTTAAAGCGGTTCAAGATTTGTCGCAGCCACAGTGCTGGTTGGTGGATGGCGGAAGCTCCGCGCGCCATGACAACCCACCGCGCGTCAGCGCCATACTTGAAAGCGTGTGGCCTACGGCGTTAGCTTGCGCGTGGTGCGCAGAGCGACG
>JANXWQ010000112.1 GCA_025351065.1 Chthoniobacter sp.
CCGCCGACGTTCGCGTCGATCTCGTCAAAGACGAGGAGCGAAATGGTGTCCTGCGCGGCGAGCGAGGATTTCACCGCGAGCATGACGCGCGAGATTTCGCCGCTGGAGGCGATGGCCTTGAGTGGCTTGAGCGGCTCTCCGGGATTCGGGGCGAAAAGGAACGCGATGCTTTCGAGTCCGTGCGCGCCGGGCTTGTCGTGGGCGGTGAGCGCGGCGGCGAATTCGGATTTTTTGAAACCGAGATCGCGCAGGTGCGCGGTCACGCTCGCGGCCAGCTTCGGCGCGGCGGTCTGGCGCTTCGCGCCGAGTTTTGCGCCCGCATCGAGCAGGGCTTTGCGCGCGGTTTCGATTTCCTTTTCCAGTCGCGCCAGCTCCTCGCCGCGCGACTCGATTTTGCGCAGCCGCTCCGCAGCCGCGTCGCCAAACGCGATGACCTCCGCGACGCTGCCGCCGTATTTGCGCTTGAGCGTTTCGATGAGCGACACGCGCTCCTCCATCTGCGCGAGCCGCTCGGGGTCGAGGTCCATTTCCTCCGCGTAGCCCTGGAGCGATTGCGCGAGGTCGTCCAGTTCGGTGGCCGCGCGCAGATGCGATTCGGTGAAACGCGCCGCCGCCGGATCGACGCGCTCCAGTTCGCGCACGAGCCGGCCGACCTCGATCAGCCGCGTGATAACCGCGTCCTCCGCTTCGCTGAGCCGGCCGAGGATTTGGGTGGAAAGCTCCAGCAGCCGCCGGCTGTTCGACGCCACGCCGTAGCGCGCGAGCAGCTCGTCCTCCTCGTCCGCGCGGAGCTGCGCGGCTTCGATCTCGTGCGTCTGATGGCGGAGCAAATCGACCTCGCGCTCCAGCGCCGCCTCGCTCGTCGAGAGCGCGGTGTGCTCGGCGGTGACGGCGTGCAGCTTCGCAAAATGCTCCGCGTATTTTGCGCGCAGCGCCTCGGCCCCGGCGAAGGCGTCGAGCAGTTCGAGCTGCTTCGCATCGGAGAGCAGGGACTGGTGGTCGTGCGGCCCGTGCAAGTCCACCAGCCCGTCGCCGAGCAGCTTCAGCACGGCGAGCGTGGTCGGGCTGCCGTTGATGTACTGGCGGTTCGTCCCCGCGGTGGAAAAGACCCGCTTCAAAATGAGCTGCGCGTCCTCGCACGGCTCCACGCCCTGTTCTTCGAGCCGCGCGTTCAGGTGCGCGTCGTCTTTCACCGCAAAGACCGCCTCCACCGTGCAGCTCTCCGCGCCAGTGCGGATGAGCGCCTTCTCCGCCCGCTCGCCGAGGATGAGCTGGAGCGCGCCGACGATGATCGACTTCCCCGAACCCGTCTCGCCCGTCACTGCCGTGAAGCCCGGCGCGAGCGCCCACGCCAGCTCTTCGACGAGCGCGAGATTGCGGATGCGGAGCGAGGTGAGCGTGGCGGGCATGTGAGCCAATGACGAATGACGAATGGCGAATGGCGAGTGAAGTCCGAAATGCGGTGCCACCATTTTCCCCGGCTGCCGCGCGCAGCGTTTGCGCGCACCGCCGGCGAGCAGCGGAATTTTTTCCCAAAACCGCGCTAGCTCTCCAGCCCCGCCACCGCCGCGGTATCGCGCCCGAGGTAGCGCGCGCCGATGAGCCAGAAGGCACTGGCGAGCGCGGTGGTGATGCTGACGAGGAGGAAGGCCGTGTTCATGCTCGTCTGCCCGGCGATCCAGCCGATGAGCGGCGGCGAGATGGCGTCGCCGAGCGCGTGGATGATGAGGATGTTGAGCGCAAAGGCGGTGGCGCGCGTGGCCGGGGGGGTGACGTTGGCGAGGGCCGCGTTGGCCGGGCCGGTGTTGAAAAAAAGGAAAAAGACCGCGAGGAAAACGAAGACCCACGCGGCAGGAAACGGCGTGCGCAAAATCGCCACGATGCACGGAAACGCGAACAGGATGCCGCCGCCTGAAACGAGGAAATACGCGCTCGGAAAACGCCGCCGCAGGCGGTCGCCCAGCCACCCGCCGGAGAGCGTGGCGAGCAGCCCGGCGGCCACGGTGATCGCGCCGAAAGTGAGATTGATCGTGCCCAAGCTGGGCGTGCCGCCGAAGTCCGCCGCGCGGTCTTTGTACAAATACCGCGGCAGCCAGAACGAGATGCCGCCGATGGCGAAAGTCATCGCCGTCATGGCGGCGGTGTTGAGCACGTAAGATTTGATTTTGAAAAGCGCGAGCGCATCGGCGAGGCGCATCGGCGGCTTGGCGGCGGTGCCGCGGGCGCGGACGCCGCGCGGGTCGCGCATTGGCAGGCACAGCGCGGCGAGGATGAGGCCGGGGATGGTCACGAGGTAAAACGGCATGCGCCAGCCGTAGTGCTGCCCCACCCAGCCGCCGAACGCGTAGCCCAGCGCCGAGCCGACCGGGATCGCGAGGTAGAAGTACGAGAGCATGCGCCCGCGCTTTTCCACCGGGTACAAATCCGAGATGATCGTCGGCGCAGCGGGGCCGTACGCCGCCTCGCCCACGCCGACAAAAACCCGCGTCAGCACCAGCGCGGAGAACGTTCCCGCCAGCCCCGACCATCCGCTTGCGAGACTCCACACCGCCACGCCGCCCGCGATCAGCAGCCAGCGCGAAAAGCGGTCCGCCAGCCAGCCGAAGACCGGCGCGAGCACCATGTAGCTGACGAGAAAAGCCGTCGCCAGCGCGCCCGTTTTTGCCATCGCCGTCTCGTCTGTGGCGGAGAAAAAATGATCGGCGATCAGCGGCTCGACGGCGGCGAGGATGTAGCGGTCGAGGTAGTTGAAAAGATTGATCGCCAGCAGCAGCGCGAGGGCGCGATGCGGTGAGAAGGAGCGGTTGGCTTCCATGAATGGAGCCGTTGATAGCGGCGGCGGGGGAAAATCCGAAATCCGAAACTCGAAATCCGAAACAAATCCGAAAAAGCGGAAACGGAGAAAAACGGCTGAGGGTGCCGCGGTTCCATTTTCATCCCTTTCACTTCTTTGGAATTTGGTTCGGATTTCAGATTTCGGATTTCGGATTTTCCCGCCCATACTCCGCGCCGTGTCACCCGCTCCCACCTTTCCCGCCCGCCTCCTCCGCACCGTCGGCGCACTGCTGGCGCGGTGCGTCTATCGCGTCGCGGAGCATGGGCAGGAGCGGCTGCCGGCGGGCGGGTTTCTGCTGCTGCCGAACCACCTGACTTGGATCGATGCCATCGTCCTCCAGCTCGCATGTCCGCGGCCCATCCGGTTCATCGTCTTCGAGGACATCTACAATCTGCGCGTGCTCAATCCCATCCTCCGCCTTCTGGGCGCGCTGCCGATCAGCCCGCGCAAAGCGAAGGACGCGGTGCGCGCCGCGAGCGAGGCGATCATGGCGGGCGACATCGTGTGCATTTTTCCCGAGGGTGAGCTGTCGCGCAGCGGCATGCTGCTGCGGCTGAAGCGCGGCTACGAACTCATCGCCCGCGCGGCGAAATGTCCGGTGGTGCCGGTGTGGACGGACAATCTCTGGGGCTCGATTTTCAGCTTCAAAGGCGGGAAGTATTTTTTCAAATGGCCGAGCCAGTTTCCGTATCCGGTGACCATCGCGTTTGGTGAGCCCATCGCCGCGGAGAAAGCGGACATCGCCATCGTGCGCGAGCGGTTTTTGGAGCTGGGTGAGTTTTGCTACCAGCAGCGGCCGGTGCTGCGCGGGCATCTCGGCGACGCGTGTCTGCGCGGGCTGAAGCGGCATCAGTTTGACATCGGTGTGATCGACGGCGCGGACCACTCCACGCTCACGCGCGGCTCGCTGCTGGCGGCGGCGATCGCGCTCAGCCGGGTGATCCGGCGCGAGTGCCCGCGGCATCGCGTAGCCATCGTGCTGCCGCCGGGGAAGGCGGCGCTCATCGCCAATCTCGCTGTGCTGCTCGCGGACAAAGTGCCGGTGAATTTGAACTTCACCGCCGGTGCCGCGGCGGTCGAAAGCTGCATCGCGCAGGCCGAGATCAAGCACTGCCTCACCGCGCACCTTTTTGTGAAACGGCTCACGGATTTCCCCTGGCCCGAGCACACCGTTTTCCTCGACGACATCCTGCCGCCGATGAAGCGCCGCATCATCGCGTGGCGTGCCGCCGTGCTCCTCGCGCCTG
>JANXWQ010000118.1 GCA_025351065.1 Chthoniobacter sp.
GTTGCGCGTGATCTCGCGGCTGGGCTAGCCGCCGAGATTCGCTGAGCGGTAAAGTGCGGCGTAGGCGCCGCCGCGGGCGACGAGTTCGGGGCCACGGCCTTCCTCGACGATGCCACCGCTGCCGAGGACGACGATTTTTTCCAGGTCGTGGATGGTGGCGATGCGGTGGGTGATGATGAGGGTGGTGCGTCCGCGCATGAGTTCTTCCATCGTGACCATGATCGCGGCCTCGGTGGTGGGGTCGAGGGCGCTGGTGGGCTCGTCGAGGAGGAGGATCGGCGCGTTTTTTAGAAAGGCGCGGGCGATGCCGATGCGCTGGCGCTGGCCGACGCTGAGGTGGCCGCCGCGCTCGCCGACCTGGGATTTGTAGCCGTCGGTCATGGCGGTGATGAAGTCGTGGGCCTGCGCGCGTTTGGCGGCTTCGACGATCTCGGCCTTGGTGGCGTCGGGGCGGCCGTAGGCGATGTTTTCGCGGATGGTGGTGGAGAAGAGGAGGGTGTCCTGGAGGACGATGCTGATTTGGTTGCGGAGGGATTTTTTCGTGAGGTCGCGGAGGTCGTGGCCGTCGAGGAGCACGCGGCCGGCGGTGGGGTCGTAAAAGCGGGGGACGAGCGAAAGGAGCGTGCTTTTTCCCGCGCCGGTGCCGCCGACGAAGGCGACGGTCTGGCCCGAGGCGATGCGGAGATTCACGCCGCGGAAGGTGGGACGCTCGGCGGTGTAGCCGAAGGCGACGTTTTCAAACACGATCTCGCCGCGCGAAGTGGCGATGGTTTTCGCGTCCGGCGATTCCTGGACCTCGTCCTGTTTGTCGAGCACCTCGAAGCAGCGCTTTGCACCGGCGGCGGCGCTTTCGAGCGCCCAAGCGACCTGGGTGAGGGCTTCGAGCGGGGTGTAAAGCATGAGCAGGAGGGTGGACATCCAGATCAGATTGCCGAGGAGGAGGGTGCCTTCGAGCACATGGCGCGAGCCGACGTAATACATGGCGGCGGTGCTCATCGCGATCAGCGTGCTGATGATGAGCGAGCTTTTCATCGAGATGAAATTCAGCCGGAGATTGGCCTCCAGACTCTCGCGGGCGCTGGTGCGGAATTGCGCGACCTCGAAATCCTCGCGTCCAAACGCCTGGACCATTTTGATCGAGCTGAGCCCTTCCTGCGCGGCGGTGAGCACGGCGCTTTCGCGCTCGGCGATAGTCGTGGATTCGGTGCGGATGCGCTGCGCGTAGATGAACATCGCGCCGACCATGAAAGGGACCACGGCGAGCGAAAGGAGCGTGAGTTTGGCGTCGAGCTGCCACATCAGCGCAAAGGTGCTGACGAGGGAAAAAGCGGACTGAAAAATGAAGATGGCTTTGCTGTAAAACGACTGGATGGACTGCGAGTCGTAGGCCACGCGGAAGCTGGAGTCGGCGCTACGGCGCTGATCGTGATATTTCAGCGGGAGCGAATGGAGGTAGGCGTAAATCTCCGTGCGCAGCCGGAGCAGCGCCTGCAGCCCGACGCGGAGGAAAATGATTCCCGTGAGC
Organism: Chthoniobacter sp.; assembly: GCA_025351065.1. Classification (GTDB taxonomy): domain Bacteria; phylum Verrucomicrobiota; class Verrucomicrobiia; order Chthoniobacterales; family Chthoniobacteraceae; genus Chthoniobacter. Next base: position 1,526 of record JANXWQ010000118.1, read on the forward strand.
AGGCCCAACGCGCCGGAAATCAAATGGAAGCCGACCATGAAACTGCACATCAGCAGCACGATGGCGGGCAGGCTCCACGAGGACAGGTCGTAGCCGAGCACGGACAGATGGTGTTCGGGCGCGGCACCGGCAGGGAGGACGTGATTGATGATGAAAGCGAACGGCCACGGACGGAGCAGCCCGAGCGCGATGGAGACGAGCGTCAGCGCGACCGCCACGAGGGTGGGCCCGAGAAAGGGCCGGTAGTAGGCGAGCGCGCGGCGGTAAATGGGCATCGGTGGGATGAAATGCCGGAGGGCGGGGAATGGCAACGCTTCTTCCGCCCGTGTGGCGGCGCGGATTTGGGCGAAATGTCACCATTGTGGTTGCAATTTGGCGACGGCGTGAGACGGCGGGTGTCAACGGGCTGACACCGGTGTCGTCTGAGACAGCAAAATGGTTGAACATCCGCGAGGGTGATAGCGTCTATTATCAGTATGAAACCCCATTCGCCGACCGCTTGGCACGACGGTTGCTAAAGTAACCCCCAACGCAGTAAATCACCCACCCAAGACTATGAAAAAGAACCTAAAGACAGTGGCCCGCGCCAATTACAGCCTCGGCGATCTCATCCTCGCCGTCAGCAGCTTCAGCAAGAACAACCGCGAGACGGTCGCTGCCGTCGCTGACCTTCTCGACAGCGGTCGCGTTCGGCTGAGCAGCCAAGGCCGCAAGGTTCGCGCCCGCGTTTACTAAACACGGCGCACGCCGTCGGCTGACTGGGATTCGCCTTGCGGATTCTGCCAGCCGGCCATCGAAAACTTTCCCGCCCCGTCGCAGTCTCCCCCTTCTGCGTCGGGGCAAGTTTTTGCCCGGATGCTGCGCGGTGGGAAAAGACGCCGCTTCCCAAAATCCGCCGAGCCGCTAGCGTCCGCCGGGTGATCGAACGCTATACCCGACCCGAAATGGCCGCCATCTGGGCGGATCAACGCAAATACGAAATCTGGCTCGAAATCGAGACGCTGGCCTGCGAGGCGCAGGCCGAGATCGGCGTGGTGCCGAAGGCCGATGCGGAGGAAATCCGCGCGAAAGCGAAGTTCGATCTGGCGGAGATCATGGAGATCGAAAAGCGGACGAATCACGATGTGATCGCCTTTTTGGAAAATGTAGCGAGCTACGTCGGGCCGGCCTGCCGGTGGATGCACCAGGGAATGACTTCGAGCGATGTGCTCGACACCACGCTCGCGGTGCAGATGGCCGAGGCGTCCGACATGATTTTGCAAGACCTGCGTGACCTGCGCGAGGTCGTGGCGCGGCGGGCGCGGGAGTTCAAGATGACGCCGATGATCGGGCGCAGCCACGGCATCCACGCGGAGCCGGTGACCTTTGGCCTTAAGCTGGCGCTGATGTATGACGAGTTTGGCCGCGCGCTCGCGCGGTTGGAGGACGCGCAGCCGCGCATCCGCGTGGGGAAGCTGAGCGGTGCGGTGGGCACGCACGCGCATCTCGATCCGCGCGTGGAGGAGCAGGTGTGTGCAAAGCTTGGCCTCAAAGCAGCGGCGCTTTCCACGCAGGTCATCCAGCGCGACCGGCACGCGGAGTTCCAGACCGTGCTGGCGATCATCGCGTCGTCCATCGACCGCTGGGCCACGGAGTTTCGCCAGCTCCAACGCACCGAAGTCCTCGAAGTGGAGGAGTATTTTTCCGCCGGGCAAAAGGGCAGCTCCGCCATGCCGCACAAGCGCAATCCGATCACGGGCGAGAAGCTCAGCGGCCTCGCCCGCGTCGTCCGCGGCAACGCCATGGCCGCGCTGGAAAACGTCGCGCTGTGGCATGAGCGCGATATTTCGCACAGCTCCGTCGAGCGCATCATCATGCCCGACTCGTGCATCCTCGTGGACTACATGCTCGTGAGTTTGAAAAAACTCACCGACCGCCTCCTCGTCTATCCCGAAAACATGGAGCGCAACCTGCGCATTACCAAAGGGCTCTACTTTTCGCAGACCATCCTCCTCCAGTTGACCGCGCGCGGCCTCGAGCGCAAAGCCGCCTACGAAGCCGTGCAGCGCGCCGCGATGAAAACGTGGCAGGGCGACATTTCGCTCCAGGAAAATCTCGCCGCCGAGCCCGAGGTCGCCGCCGTCCTTTCGCGCGGCGAAATCGACCGCCTTTGCTCGCTCGACATCCACTTCGCGCATGTGGATGACACCTTCCGCAAACTCGGCCTCGAACCATGAACCCCGCCCCGCCGCGCGCTTCGCCCTTTCCATGCGCGCGGCAAAATGTATCGTCGCCTCCCGCAGATCGGACACCACTTTTATGAACCGGAACCACGCCCTCATCGCCCTCATCGCCCTCCTCCTCGCCGCCGCGCTGCCCTTCACCGGCTGCAAGAAAATCGGCGACAAAATTCCCTTCTTGAAAAAGAAGGAAACCGCCGCCGCCACGCCCGCGCCCGTCATCGCCGCCGCCACGCCCGCGCCGGAGGCGAAGCCCGCCGCGCCCGCCGCGCCCGAGGTGAATACCCGCGCCGCCGTCATGGCCCTCTGCTACCATCGCTTCGAGGACCGGCCCAAGGACTCGCTCGCCATCAACCCCGCCGAATTTGAAAAGCAAATGCAGGCCCTCAAGGACAACGGCTTCAC
>JANXWQ010000138.1 GCA_025351065.1 Chthoniobacter sp.
ATCCTCGCGATCCGGCGCGGCGAGGCCGAGGGCTTCCTTTTTTCGCGGCTGGTGCCGGATGAAATCGAATCCGTCAGCGTGCTCGAAAGGCTGTTCGTCAAAGGCAAAGCGCCCGCGTCCGAACAGGTGCGGCTCGCGGTGCAGGATTGCTTCAAGCGGCTGCTCGGTTTCGCGATGGAAGGCGAGGCGCGCACTTTCTTCAAGAAGCGCGCCGACGAGGAAGCGATCCGCGTTTTCGCCGACAACCTGCGCGAGTTGCTGCTCGCCTCGCCGCTAGGGCAGAAGGTCACGCTCGGCATTGATCCCGGCTTTCGCACCGGCTGCAAAGTCGTGCTGCTGGACCGGCAGGGAAAGCTGCTCGCGAACGATGTGATCTATCCCGAGAAGGGCGCGCGCGATTTGGCCGAGGCGGAGGCGATGGTGAAAGCGGTGGTGACGAAATTCAAAGTCGAAGCCATCGCCATCGGCAACGGCACCGCCTCGCGCGAGACGGAGACTTTCATCAAGAAGCTCGGCCTGCCCGCGGCGATCCCGGTTGTGATGGTGAGTGAAAGCGGCGCGTCGATTTATTCCGCAAGCGATGTGGCGCGCGAGGAGTTCCCGGACAAAGACCTGACGGTGCGCGGCGCGGTGTCCATCGCCCGGCGGCTCATGGACCCACTCGCGGAGTTGGTGAAGCTCGATCCGAAGTCCATCGGCGTCGGCCAGTATCAGCACGACGTGGATCAGAACGCGCTCAGGCGCACGCTCGACGACGTGGTCGTGAGCTGCGTGAACAACGTCGGCGTGGAGATCAATACGGCGTCGAAGCATCTGCTGGCCTACGTCTCCGGGCTGAACGCGCGCGTGGCCGCAAACATCGTCGCGCACCGCGACGAGCACGGGCCGTTCAAGTCGCGCAAGGAACTGCAGAAGGTCACGGGCCTCGGGCCGAAGGCGTTTGAGCAGGCCGCGGGCTTCCTCCGCATCCGCGACGGCGCGCATCCGCTAGACGGCAGTGCGGTGCATCCCGAGCGCTACGAGCTGGTGGACAAAATGGCCGCCGACGCCGGCTGCACCGTGCTCGACCTGCTGCGCGATTCCGCACGGCGCGCGAAAATCGACGCGAAGAAATACGTCAGCGAAGAAGTCGGACTGCCGACGTTGCAGGACATTTTGAAAGAACTCGCCAAGCCGGGCCGCGACCCGCGCCAGCAGTTCGAGGCATTTTCATTTGCCGAGGGCGTGGAGAAAATGGAGGACCTCCAGCCCGGCCTGAAGCTCCCCGGCATCGTCACGAATGTCACCGCGTTTGGCGCGTTCGTGGACATCGGCGTGCATCAGGACGGGCTCGTCCACATCAGCCAGATGAGCGATGACTTCGTGAAAAATCCCGCCGACGTCCTGAAGGTCGGCCAGCGCGTGCAGGCCACGGTCATGGAGATCGACATGCCGCGGAAGCGCATCGCCCTTTCACTCAAAACGAAAGTCGAGATTGGCCCGCGCGGCGACCGCAAAGCCGAGGCCGGCCAGCGCGACGTGCAGCGCTTCACCGGCGGCGGCGGCACAAAACCAAGCGGCTCCCCTGCCCCGGACTGGTTCACCCTCGCGCAGCAGAAGCGAAGCTAGGGCGCACCCGTCGCCCCGCTTGAAAAGCCGCGCCGCGCCTGCCACAAACCTCGCACCCATATGGCACCCACCCTCGACCTCCAGCCGCTGCGCAACGCCATCCGCGATGTGCCGGACTTTCCCAAACCCGGCATCCTTTTCAAAGACATCACGCCCATCCTCGCCGACGGCGCGCTGTTCAAACTCTCCATCGACGCCTTCGTCGAAAGCGCCCGCCCGCTCGGCATCGACAAAGTCGTGGGCATCGACGCGCGCGGCTTCCTTTTCGGCGCGGCGGTCGCCTATGAGTTGGGCGTCGGTTTCGTGCCCGTGCGAAAAAAAGGCAAGCTGCCTTACAAGTGCCAAAGCGCCGCCTACACGCTCGAGTATGGCGAGGCCGTAGTGGAAATGCACATCGACGCCCTGCGCCCCGGCGAGCGCGTGGTGCTCATCGACGACCTCCTCGCCACCGGCGGCACCGCCGCGGCGGCCGTGAAACTCATCGAAAAAATGGGCGCGGAACTCGTCCTCGCGCAATTCCTCATCGAGCTGGGTTTTCTCCACGGACGGAAAAATCTGCCGGCCACGGCGGTGCGGGCGTTTCTGACTTACTGAGCGCGGACGGCGTGCGCTGCAGGGGAAGCTGACAGCTTCCCCTACAGTGCGCCGCCGCTGAGTGCGGCACGCATGACTTCGAGCGGCGCGGGGCGGTGGAACCAGTGCTCGAAGGACAGCGCGCCTTGGTGGAGGAGCATGGAGAGGCCGTTGGCCGAGCGTGCGCCGGCGGTGTCGGCGGCGCGCATGAGCGGGGTGCGCGCGGAGGTGTAGATGGTGTCGTAGAGCAGGTGCCGCGCGGCGAGGAGCGCGGCGGGGATGGGCGGGGCGTCGTCGGGCTGCATGCCGAGCGCAGAGCAGTTCACGATGAGGTCGGAAAGGTCGAGCGCACGGGCGAGCGCGGCGCTTTCCCACGGGGCGAGGGCCAGCCGTTCGCGGGGATAAAACGCGGCGATGGCCTTGTGCAGCGGCTGGAGTTTCTCGACGCTGCGGTTGATGAGCGTGAGCCTGCGCGCTCCTGCGGACGCGCACTGCATCGCCACCGCGCGGCCCGCACCGCCGCCCGCACCGAGGACGAGCACGCGCATGTCGGCGAGTTCGACGCCGAGTTGCTCGCGCACGGCGCGGGCAAGGCCGGGGCCGTCGGTGCTGAAGCCGCGCAGTTTGCCGTCATCGCCTACGACGACCGTGTTCACGCCGCCCGCTCGGCGCGCGTTTTCGTCGGCTTCATCCACGGCGGCGAGCGCGGCGGCTTTGTGCGGGATCGTGCAGTTCACGCCGATGAATGCTTTGCCAGCCAGCATCCGCAAGGCAGCGGCGAATTCCTCGGGGCGAAGGTGCAGCCGGCAGTAGCGCGCGCCAATGCCCGCGGCGGCGAGCGCCGCATTGTGCATCGGCGGCGAGGCAGAGTGCGCCACGGGATCACCCAGCACCGCGAGCCGCAGCGGCACCGGCTCGTCCGCCGTCACCGCTTCCCATGCCTGCAAATCCGCGAGCGTATAGACATTTTTCATCGCACTGAACTGGTCTGCCAGAAGCCGGCAATGAGCCACGGATAAACACGGACAGACACGGATTTGGTAACTCCGAATCCGTGTTTCATCCGTGCAAATCCGTGGCTGCAAATTCTCCCGCGAACCGCTGTCGCGTCCGCTCAATCCGCGCGAGCACGCGCGCTTGGCCGAGCACTTCTAGCATGTGGTAAAGGCTCGGCCCCACGCTGCGCCCGCTCACCGCCACGCGCGCGGGGTGGATGAATTCCGCGGGCTTCACGCCGAGCGTCGCGGCCAGCTCCTTGAGCTGTGCCTCGAGCGTTGCCGCGTCGAAAGTTCCCACCGCCGCGTAGCACTCCGCGAGCTGCGCCAGGCGGTCGTGCGCGCCGGGTTTGCGCAGCGCCTTTTCCACGGCAGCGGGGTCGTAGGGGAAATCCTCCGTCGCGAAAAACGCGACACGTTCCGGCACTTCGCGCAGGTGCGTGACCTTCATTTTTTCCAGCGCCAGCACGGCATCGAGCTGTCCGGCGGGCAAGGCCACGCCAGCCTTCGCGAGCCACGGCGCGGCGAGTTCGCGATACCTTTCCAGCGGCATGTGCGCGAGATACTGCGCGTTGAACCAGTCGCACTTCGCGAGGTCAAAGTGCGCGCCCTTGCGGTTCACATTCGCCAGGTCAAAGCGCGCGACGATTTCCTCGCGCGGCATGATCTCGCGGTCGTCCTTGGGCGACCAGCCGAGCAGGCAGAAATAATTCAGCACCGCCTCCGGCACGTAGCCGCCCTCGAGATAGCTCCTGATGCTCGCGCCAGTGTCGCGCTTGCTCATCTTCGAGCCGTCCTTGTTTAAGATGAGCGGAATGTGCCCGAAGCGCGGCGGCTCCACGCCGAGCGCCTGGTACAGTTCGAGGTGCTTCGCCGTATTGGAAAGGTGATCCTCGCCGCGGATGACGTGCGTGATCCCCATGGCGATGTCATCCACCACATTCACGAAATGGAAAATCCAGCCGCCGTCCGCGCGCCGGATGGTCATGTCGGCCTCCAGCTCGCCTTCGCGGTTTTGCGACTTGCTGCGATCCACCTCGATGCGCCCGCACACCATGTCGTCGAACGCCAGTGGCGCCCGCGGCAGCCGGAAACGCAGCGCGCCGTTTTCATCCGCATACACGCGGCCTGCGGCGATGAGCTGATCCGCGTAGCGCTGGTAAATCGCCTCGCGCTCGCTCTGAAAATACGGGCCGTGCGGGCCGCCAGCCTCCGGCCCTTCGTCCCAGTCCAGCCCGAGCCAGCGCAGCCCGTCGTAGATCACCTGCACGGCCGCGTCGTTGTGCCGAGCGCGGTCGGTATCCTCGATGCGCAGGATGAATTTTCCACCGTGATGCCGCGCGAAAAGCCAGTTGAACAGCGCCGTGCGCGCCCCGCCGACATGCAGGTAGCCGGTGGGCGAAGGGGCGAAACGGACGCGAATTTCTGGATTCATAAAAGGTCGGCGAACTTGGCGCATCCCCGCACTGGAGGGAACGGAAAAGTGCGCGCGGGGCCGGAGCGATGAAGCGTGGTTTTCTTTTTAACGCAAAGACGCAGAGGGCGCAGAGATTCGGACAACGAAATTCGTTTCACCAAATGACGCCTTTCCCCCTCTGCGTCCTCTGCGCGTCTGCGTCTCTGCGTTAAAAAAACAAAACCGCCGCTTACGCCACCGCCAGCCTCGGCGTTTCGATCCCCCCGCCCTACTTCGGTCCCGCACCGACCACCGCCTCCGGGCGGTACAGGTCGGCGTTGCTGCCCTCGAATTCCGCTTTCAATTTCACGCGGAAACCCGCGAGGTCGATCAGCTCCCAGCGCGTAAAATGCACCACGCCTTCCGCGTCGCGGTCGTGTTCGATGCCGATGATGAGATGCCGCGCGTCGTCGTTCACCTTGTTGGTCTCGCGCTTCGGCTCGAAATAAAAGGTCCGCAGCGCGCTGGTCTTGCTGCCCTGCGCGAAGAGCTTTGGGTCGAGGTAGAAAATGCGGCCCGTCGCCTTGTCCACCAGCCGCAGGTCGGGATAGCCGGAGCGCAAATGTTTGCCCGCCACCGTCAGCGGCACCGCGCACTCCAGGCCCGGCACGGCGTTCAGCTTTTCGTGAATGGCGTCCTCGAATTTGCTGCTCATTTCGTTCACCCGTTTCGCGCTGCGCGTCTTGCTGTCGGGTGCGTTCATCGCCACGAGCACGGCGTCGAGCACGGAGCCGAGTTGCGCGAGCACGCGCTGGTCGTCCTGATTTTTTGGATCAATGGCGATGACCTTTTTTCCCGAGGTCGCCGCGATGACATCGGCAAAGCGAATGCCTTTCAGCGCGGCGGTTTCATCGAGCAGCCAGGGGATGAGCTTGTTGACGGCGTCCGCCTGGTCATCGGCAGGCGCGGGCAGCGCGGCGAGCAAAAGCGCGGCGGCGGGCAGCAGTCGGCGCATGACGGAGCCGGTGAAATTCATAACACCGCTGAGGCTGTGGATTCCCTGCGCGAGTCGCAAGGGAATCGGCGCGCGAACCCGTTCCTGCCGGGCGCTAACGCGCAGCGGTGTCGGCTTCTTTCACGACGGAGAGTTTGCCCCACATGATGCCCCAGTGGCCGGGGAAGGTGCAGACGTACTCATATTCGCCGGGCTCGCCGGGGGCGCTGACTTTGATGGTCTCCTTCTGCCCCGGCTCCACGAGTTTGGTGGCGGCGAGGACGTTGGCATCCTTCTCGGGGACGTAGGCGCGGCCTTGTTTGTCGAGCTTGTCGGGCTTCGCGGTCTGCACGGACTCGGCCACTTTCTGCCGCGTGCCGGGCTTCACGATGACGATGTTGTGCGGCATCGCGTCCATGTTTTCAAAGATGATTTCAAACGGCTTGCCCGCCTCGACGGTGAGCTGCGCGATGTCGTAGCGCATCTGCTCGCGCACGGTTTTCACCACGAAGACGCTCACGCCAAGCCCGCGCAATTCTTTCGCGATACGGCTGGCGTCAGCCTCGGGCAGGAGCGCGGCCATTTCTTTGCCAAACTGCACGCTCTCGATGAAGTCCTGCGCCGTGCGTTTGTCGGCGGGCACGGCTTTCGCCCAGGTCAGGATGCTCTCGGCGAGCGGGCCAGCCTGCGCCTTGTCCCACGCCTCGTGCGAAAACTGGGTGATGGCGCGGGTGGCGGCGCTGCGCTCGAGGCCGCGCTGGATGTGCGCGGCGAGGGTGACGAAGTTTGCCTTCGCAAAGTCTGCGCCCGTGAGTGGCAGGGCTTTCAAGGCGGCGGCGCGCAGGGCGGCGGAGGTCTTGGCGTCGCCGAGCGTGGCGGTGAGAACAGGCTGAAATTTCGCGCGCAGCGCCGGGTCGGGCATGTTACCGAGCGCGCCGAGCAGCGCCTCGCGGGCGGCGTCGGATGCGGCGGCGCTCCACGTCGTCTGCGGGTTCGCGTCGGCGGCGAGCAGCGCAGTCCACACGGCGCGGCGGACGCCCGGCTGCGTGGCTTTGTCGGCGAGCGCGGCGATGCCGGCGCGCGCTTTCACGAGCGCCTTCGCGTCGGTGAGGCCGAGGATTTTCCCGAGGTCGTCGGCCGCCGGGCCGCCCTTCGCATCGAGGCGCTGGAGCGCGGCGAGGAGTTCCGTCACGCGGTCGGTTTTGTGCAGTACGGCGATTTCATCCACCGCCTTTTCTCGCTGCACGGCGTCGATGCCTTTGCGCTCCAAACGCGCGAGCAGCACGGGCTCGACCGGCGGCGCTTTGGCGAGTTCGGCGTCGCTCATTTTCTCGACGAACTTCGCCAGCACCGCCGCGTCCTGCGGTAGCAGCGGTTCCTTCACGAGGCTCTGCAACTGCCGGAGGGTTTCCTTGAAAGTGTAGTCGAGGTAGTAGTCGGTTTCGCGCTTGAGGATCGTGAACGCGACATCGGCCGCCGCCGGCACGTCTTTTCCATCGAAGAAACTCGCGGCCCGCACCGCCTCCAGCCGCACGCGCGGCTGCTCGTCGCCGGCCGCCACTTTGAGCAGCGCGAGCGCGTCCTTCACCCGGTCGCGCTGGTAGCAAAGTACGCGCGCCGCCTGCGCCCGCGCGCGCGGCT
>JANXWQ010000240.1 GCA_025351065.1 Chthoniobacter sp.
AGCCGCGCGAGCGCCCGCGCCTCGCGGGTGAAGCGCTCGGCAAAGCCCGGCTGCGCGGCCAGCGCGGGCGGGAGGATTTTCAGCGCAACGAGCCGGTCAAGCCGCGGCTGGCGCGCTTTGAAGTCATCGGCCACGGCGGTATGGGCGTCGTCTTCAAAGCGCGCCAGCCGCGGCTTGACCGGCTCGTTGCGCTGAAAATCCTCCCGCCCGCGCTGGCCGCGCAGCCGGGCTTTGCCGAGCGCTTCACCCGCGAGGCGCGGGCGCTCGCGCGGCTGGCCCATCCGCACATCGTCGGCGTGTACGACTTCGGCGAGCGCGCCGGCTTTTACTACCTGATGATGGAATTCGTGGACGGCGTGAACCTGCGCCAGGCGCTGCGCGCGGGCGTCACGCCGGAGCAGGCGCTGCAGCTCGTGCCGCACATCTGCGAGGCGCTGCAATTCGCCCACGACCACGGCGTCCTGCACCGCGACATCAAGCCCGAGAACATCCTTCTCGACCGCGCCGGCACGCCCAAGCTCGCCGACTTTGGCATCGCCAAAATGGCCGGCGACCGCGGCGCCGCCACCGGCCTCACCGGCACCGGCGCGGCCCTCGGCACCGTGGCCTACATGGCCCCGGAGCAGATCGAAAAACCCGCCACCGTGGATCACCGCGCCGACATCTACAGCCTCGGCGTCGTGCTCTACGAAATGCTCACCGGCGAACTCCCGCTCGGCCGTTTCGCCGCGCCGTCGGAAAAAAGCCACGTCGGCCTCGGCGTGGACGAAGTGGTCATGCGGGCGCTGGAAAAAGAGCGCGGCAAACGCCAGCAAAGCGCCACCGAAATGAAGACGCAGGTCGAGCAGGCCGGCGTCGGCAGCGCTCCGCCGGTCGTGCCAGCTCTGGCGCAAAAAACGTCGGACCGTCCGTGGACACGCGCTGGCCTCGCGCTCATTGCCCTCAGCGCAATCGGCATCCCGGTATCGGGGATGTTGAACTGGTCGGTGCCGGCCCCGCGGCACATGCTCGCGCTCACGATCGTCTCGGGCCTGCTGCTCGCCCTCGCTAAAGGCTACGAGCATTCCACCCTCGGGCCAGTGCAGCCGCGCGTGGCGGCCACGTCCGTGGAAAATCCGTGGCTGCGCCGCGTCTTCTTGCTCGCGGTGCTCCTCGTGGTGCTGCCGGTCCTGGCCATCGCGCTCGGCCTCATCATGCCGGTGATCGCCCGCGATGGCGCAAACATGAGCACGGGATCGCTGAGCATCTGGCCCTGGCTCGTGGCGCTTGGGGGCGGCGGATTTTTCTTTCTCCGCGAAATGCTGCGCGGGCGCGGGACGCAGCCGCCTACCGGAGTCGTCTGGAGTCCGTGGCCGAAGCGGATTTTTTGCGCGCTGCTCAGCGTCCTGCTGCTGCCGGTGGCGCTCATCGCCTTCTACTTCGCCGCCAGCGGGCCGCCCCGCGCCGCGAGCCAGCGCGTGATTGCGCACTCGCGGGAGAATCAGGCGCAGCTCGCCGCGGCGATGAGGGGTGATCAGGACGAAGCCATCGCTCTCGCTCGTGAGCATCTGGCGGCGGTGCGTGTGCAGCTCTTTGGCGGAGCCGCCACCGGCCTCGAGATCTCCGCCGCGGAACGCGATCTCGCCATCGCGGAAGCGCGCGGCGACGCGCGAAAAATCGCGGAGGCAAGACTCGGTTACGCCGAAAAGCGGGCGGGGCTGATCCGCGAAAGATTCAAGTCCGCCACCGCGAGCGCGGCGGAAATGAGTGAAGCCGAGATCGGGCTCAACTCCGCCAAGACTGAGCTTTTAAAGGCCACGCAGCCGCCGCGCATCGAATCCGGCAACCTGCCGCTATCGCCCCAATGAACACGCCGCCAGGAAACTTCGCCGCCACGCGCTGGACACTCGTGGCCCAGGCGCAGGGCGGCGACACCGCCGCGCAGACCGCGCTCAGCGAACTCTGCGCCGCCTACTACGCGCCCGTCATCGCCTTTCTCCGCGCTCGCGGCCGCGACGAGGACGCGGCGCGCGAACTGGCCCACGCCTTTTTTGAAAAGGTGCTCGCGGGCGGCGCGCTCGGCGGCGCGGACCGGGCGCGCGGACGCTTCCGCAGCTACCTGCTCGGCGCGGTGAAACACTTCCTCGCCGACCGCCACGACCGCGCGAGCGCGGTAAAACGCGGCGGCGGCACGGAGCCCGAGCCGCTCGACGAAGCCGCGCATCCGCTGGTCGAAGACGAGCGCGCCTTCGACCGCCAATGGGCTCTGACGCTGATTGCGCGGGCACTCGAGACCGTCGAGAGCGAGCTGCGCGACGCCGGCAAAGCCGAGCAGTTCGCCGTGCTGAAACCGTGGATCACCGGCGGCGGCGAGCCCTTCCCCCAATCCGCCGCCGCGCAGCAACTCCGCCTCAGCGAAGGCGCGGTGAAAGTGGCCATCCACCGCCTCCGCCAGCGTTTCCGCGAAGCGGTGAAAGCCGAGATCGCGCAGACCGTCCCCACACCCGGCGACGTGGACGACGAGCTGCGCCACCTCCTCGCCGTGCTGCTCGCGAGCTAGCCTCAGCGCTGCACGCGGCTGCCGCCGGTGCCGGCGGCGAGGGCTTCCACTTCGGCGAGGGTGAGGAGCGCGTGGTCGCCGGGGATGGTGTGTTTCAGCGCGCTGGCGGCGGTGGCGAATTCGATGGCCGGCGCGGGTGCGTCGCCGCGGAGGAGGGCGAAAATGAGCGCTCCGGTGAAGCAGTCGCCCGCGCCCACGCGGTCGATAATTTCGATCTCGTGGCGGCGGGAAAAGTGCGCGGTGCCGTCGGCGAAAAGCATCGCGCCCCAGCCGGTCGAGCACGCGAGCGCGCCGGCGCGCTGGGTGAGCGCCACGGTTTTGAAACCGAAACGGTCGCGTAATTTCGCGGCGGCGTCGGCGGGCTCGTCCGAGCAGTCGAGGCCGAAGACGGTGCGCGCCTCCTCGGCGCTGGTGACGCAGAGATCGACGTGCGGCATCAGCGGGACGAGCGCCGCACCAGCCTGCTCGCGAGTCCAGAGTTTAGCGCGGTAGTTGAGGTCAAAACTCACGGTCAGCCCGCGGCGGCGCGCAGCGGCGCAGGCCTCCGCCGTGAGCGCGGCGGCGGCGGCGGAAAGCGCGGGCGTGATTCCCGAAAAGTGAAACCACCGCGCGCCTGCAAAAATGGCGTCCCAGTCAAAGTCACCTGGCTGCGCCTCGGCAATGGCGCTGTGCGCGCGGTCGTAGATGACCTTGCCGGGCCGCTGGCTCGCACCCTGTTCGAGAAAATAAACGCCCATGCGCTCGCCGCCGCGCAAGATGTGCGCCGTGGCGACGCCGAGCCCGCGCAGCTCGTTGACCGCGCGCTGCGCGAGGTCATGCGCCGGCAGCCGCGTGACGAATTCCGCGCTGCCGCCAAGCTGCGCGATGAGCACGGCGACATTCGCCTCCGCACCGCCGAGCGTGATGTCGAAATGCGCGGCCTGCGTGAAACGCTGGCGGCCCGGAGGGGTGAGGCGGAGCATCAGCTCGCCGAAGGTGACGACATCGGACATGAGGCGGGAAGATGGGGAAGCGGGCAGGTCTTGGAAAGATGGAATCGGCGGGCGCGGGCGCTGGAGGGGGAAGCTGACAGCTTCCCCT
>JANXWQ010000242.1 GCA_025351065.1 Chthoniobacter sp.
GTGAAGCATCTGAACCAGGCCTTCATGGATCTCACCGAGCCCGGAGTCGGCGGATGAAGGGGAGAGTTATGAGGTATGAGGTATGAAGGATGAGGTATGAATCCAGACCTCCGCGCTGCTGACCTGCCTTTCATCACTCATCCCTCATCACTCATCCCTTCCCCATGACCTCCCCGTTGCTCGCCCTTTTCGCCCGCTCGCTGCGCGAGGATTCGCGGTTGAAGCTGACCTATTTCGCGCGGGTCGGGCTGGTCACCGTCATCCTGCTTTTCATGTTTGCCATCGAGTCGGAGACGGGCTGGAGCAACGGGCCGGGCTTGGAGTTTTTCAACATGGTCACGGTCATCGACATGGTGTTCATCGTGCTCGCGGGGTGCGGATATTTCGCGTCGGCGATCACCGAAGAAAAGGAGGAGGTGACGCTGGGGCTGCTGCGCATGACGAACCTGAATCCGCTCTCGATCCTGCTCGGCAAAGGCACCAGCCGGCTGTGCAGCGCGCTGCTGCTGCTGACGGCGCAGCTTCCCTTCACGATGCTGGCCGTCACGCTCGGCGGCATCTCGCTCGGGCAGATAGCGGCGGCCTACTGCACGATGGGCGCGTTCATGATTTTCCTCGCGAATCTCGCGCTGCTCGCCTCGGTCGTGTGCAAACGCAGCACCGGAGCGGCGGTGCTGACCTTGGTTGCGCTGGTGTTTTTCTTCGCCATCGTGCCGCTGCTGAATTTCCTCGCGCACCTGCCCGCGCAGCTCGGCCTCATCGACGAGGACGCCGCGTGGGTGCAGGCGCTCGATCACCTTGCGGGGTTCGCGCACGTCGCGTCGCCGGCAGGGCGGCTGACGGAAATTCTGGCCACCGGTTTCGACGGGCGCGTCTTTGGCTGGCAGGCCGCGAGCAATCTCGCGCTCGGCGGCGTGTGCTTTCTGCTGGCATGGCTGGTCTTCGACCGGTTCTGCGACGAGCAGCAGGAAAGCGCCCCGCGCCGTGGCGGCGCGCGCCAAAGGTGGCGCTGGCTGCGCCGCTTCCAAGCGGGCCGCGCGTGGCCGCGGGCGCTGGCGTGGAAGGACTTTTACTTTCTCGCCGGCGGCAAGGTCTGGGTGCTCGGCAAATATTTCATCTACGGCCTGCCGCTGCTCGCCATGATCTGCTGGCCGCAGCGCTGGGGCGGCCCGCCGGGATTGAAGGAATTTGGCGGCATCACCTTTTGGCTCATGGCGCTGCTCATCTGCCTCGAGCTGGCCTTCGTCGCCGCGAGCATTTTCAAAACCGAGCGGCAGGCGCACACCCTCTCCACGCTCGCGGTGCTGCCCATGTCGATGCGGCGCATCGCGCTGCACAAATTGCTCGGCATCCTCCCCGCGCTGCTGCCGGCCGCCACGTATCTTGCCCTCGGCGTGCTGTGCAGCTTCGAGACGATTGCGGAAATCCTCCGCAACGTCAGCATGTCGCGATCCGGCAATGTCACGGCGCTCCTGTTCCTGGGTTACGCCTTCATGCAGGGGATTTTCTTCCTCTTTCTCACGGCCAATCTTTCGCTCCGCATCAAACGCGGCGCGCTGCCGCTGGCCATCGCCGTCCAGTTCGTCCTCCAGTTTTTTCTCGGCATCGCCTTCGCTGCCGCGTTCCGCGACGAGTGGGCCTTGGCCCCGCTCATCGTGATGACGCTTTTCGCCATCCTCTTTCTCCACCACGACACTTTCCAGCGGCTGGAAAACCTCGCGGCGGAGGAGTGAGCATTGACCGCGGGAACGGTTCGCGCCGTAATCGCCGCATGACTTCCCTTTCCGCCACCGATCCCGAGCGCACCATCGAATTCGAGTTTGTCCGCGCCACGGAAAACGCCGCGCTCAATGTCATCCACTGGCTCGGGCGCGGGGAAAAGGAGAGCGCGGATGCGGCGGCGTGCGATGCGATCTACGGCGTGTTTGATCTCGTCGATATCGCTGGCGAGGTGGTCATCGGCGAGGGCATCAAGGACAACGCGCCGGGCATTTTTCTCGGCGAACAGCTCGGCACCTGGCGGCCGGGGTCGCCGCGGTTCGACATCGCGCTCGATCCCGTGGACGGCACCACCAACACCGCCTACGGCCTGCCCAATGCAATCTCCGTCATGGCGGCGAGCGAACGCGGCGAGGGGGAGGAGCACGCCATGAAAAACCTGCCGACGTTTTACGCCACGAAGATGGCCTACGGGCCCGACGTGGTGCGCGCGATCCGCGACGGCATGGCCCCGCTGCAGCTCGACGATCCGCTGGATCTCACGCTCGGTAAGGTGGCGCAGGCGCTTGGCAAGCGCGTGCCGGAGCTGGTGGTGATGACGCTCAACCGCCCGCGTCACGCCGAGTTCATCGCGCAGGTGCGCAAGTGCGGCGCGGCGCTGCGGCTCATCAGCGATGGCGATGTCACGGCAGCAGTTTCGCCGTCGCTCGCGGATTCGGGCGTCGATCTTTTCTACGGCATCGGCGGCTCGCCGGAGGGCATCCTCACCGCCGCCGCGCTGAAGGCGCTCGGCGGCGAAATGCTCCTGCGCATGTGGCCGCGCGACGACGCCGAGCGCGCCGCCGTGCTCAAGGAAATCAGCGCCGAAGACCTCGCCCGCGTGTGGACCATCGACGAACTCGTGCGCGGCCAGAGCGCAATTTTTTGTGCCACCGGCATCAGCGACAGCCCGCTGCTGCCGGGCGTGCGGATCATCGGGAAAAAGGCGATTACGCATTCCATCCTCATGCGGGCGAAAAGCCGCACCGTCCGCTACATCCGCGCGGTGCATGATCTCGAGACGAAAACCATCCATCTGCGCAGCGTGCGGAAGGAAGCGAAGATCTGACGCGTCGTGATTCGCAAAGCCTTCGTCATGCAGCTCCACGCGGGCTGCCTCGACGAATACCGCCGCCGGCACGACCCGATCTGGCCGGAGCTGGCGGCGGTCTTAAAGGCGCATGGCGTGCGCAATTACTCGATCCATCTGCATCCGCAGACGCTCGAGCTTTTCGGTTACGCTGAAGTCGAAAGTGAAGAACGCTGGGCGGCCATCGCGCAGACGCCGGGGTGCCGGCAGTGGTGGGCGCACATGCGGGAACTGATGGACGTTAATCCCGACGACAGTCCGGTGACCCTGGCACTGGAGGAAGTGTTTCACCTGCCATGAAGTCGCGCCGCGCGCGCTAGGCTGTAGGGGAAGCTGACAGCTTCCCCCTACAGCTCGGCGCGGCGGGCCACGCCGCCTTGACACCGCGGCGCGGGCTCGGGGAAGGTGCGCGCCCGTTTCCAAAATCCGAAATCTGAAATCCCCCAAAATGGCCACGCCCCGCATCCTCTCCGGCATCAAGCCGACCGGCCAGCCGCACATCGGCAATTACTTTGGCATGATGCGTCCGGCCATCGAATGGCAGGAGCGCGGCGAGGCGTTCTACTTCATCGCCGACTATCACGCGCTGACCTCGGTCTTCGACCCGGCGAAGCTGCGCGAGTATGTGCGCGGTGTGGCGCTGGACTTTCTCGCGTGCGGGCTCGACCCGGCGAAGGCGGTGCTATTCCGCCAGAGCGACGTGCCGCAGCACACCGAACTGGCCTGGCTGCTGAGCTGCCAGACGCCGATGCCGATGCTGGAAAACTGCCACGCCTACAAGGACCACGTCGCCAAGGAGAAGACGCCGTCGCACGGGCTCTTCGCCTACCCGGTGCTGATGGCCGCGGACATCCTCATCTACGACTCGAACATCGTGCCCGTGGGCCGCGACCAGAAGCAGCACGTCGAGGTCACGCGCGATCTCGCGCACAAAATGAACGCGCTTTACGGCCCGATTTTCACGGTGCCGGAAGCGAGCATCCTGCCCGCGCTGGCGACGGTGCCCGGACTCGACGGGCAGAAGATGAGCAAGAGCTACGGCAACACGATCGAGCTTTTCCCCGAAGAAAAGACGCTGCGCAAAAAGATCATGGGCATCGTCACCGACTCGGTGCCGGTGGAAGCGCCGAAGGACCCTGCGGGGTCGTCCATCGTCGCGCTCTACCGGCTTTTCGCGCCGGCGGCGGAGGTGGAGAAAATGGAGGCGGATTTCCGCGCGGGCGGCACCGGCTACGGCGATTTCAAAAAGCGGCTCTTCGACGCGATCTGGGATTTCTTCGCCGTCCAGCGCGCCCGCCGCGCCGAGCTGGAGGCCGATCCCGGCTACGTGGACGGCGTGCTCGCCGACGGCGCACAACGCGCCGGGGCGCTCGCGGAGCAAGTAATGAAGCGGGTGCGCAGCGCGGTGGGGCTGCGGTGAGCGGGAGGTTTGAATTTCTAACGCAGAGACGCAGAGGTGGGGGAGCCTTACGGGTGAGACGTTCAATCCGAAATCTCTGCGCTCTCTGCACCTCTGCGCCTCTGCGTTGAAAAAACAAACCCGCGCTGCCGCGTGCCGAGTTGGTCGCCGCCTTCGCTCAAGCCGTCAGCACCGCCCGCACCGCCTCGTGAACCAGCGGCCACGCCACATTTTCCACCTGCTCCCACTGCCCCACGCCCGTCGGCAGGACTAGGACGTTTTTCCCCTCGCGGAATTTCTTGTCCATCTGCATCGCCCGGATGACGCGATCAAACAGCTCCGGCGCAGCCGCAAAGCTCACCGGCAGCCCGGCGCGCAGGATCAGGTCGCGCAGCCGTATAGCGAACCCCGCGTCGCATTGGCCCAGCGCCCGCGCGAGGTGGGTGGCCGCGATCATGCCGATGGCAATCGCCTCCCCGTGCGTCAGCGCGTAGTCGGCGGAAAGCTCCAGCGCGTGCCCGATGGTGTGGCCGAAATTCAACACGTTGCGGATGCCCTTTTTGTCGAACTCATCCTGCTCCACCACCCGCGCTTTCAGCCGCACGCAATGCGCGACGATGTCCGTCAAAACGTCCGGCTTCAACGCGAGCAGGTGTTCCAGAGCGCCGTCTTCGAGCTGCTGGAAAAGCGCCCCCGAGCACACCGCGCCGTACTTAATGATCTCGCTCGTCCCGCTCCGCACCTCGCGCGCGTCGAGCGTGCGCAGCAGCGCGAGATCGCACACCACCAGCCGCGGCTGATTGAAGATGCCCATGATGTTTTTCACCCCGCCGAAATTCACCGCGACCTTGCCGCCCACGCTCGAATCCACCGCCGCGAGCAGCGTCGTTGGCATCTGCACAAACGGCACGCCGCGGCGGAACACGCCTGCCGCAAAACCGCCCAGATCGCCCACCACGCCGCCGCCCAGCAGGATCACCAGCGGCACCGCCCCGGTGTCGGGAAAGTTTTCCAGCAGCGCCGTGCACACGCCGGAGAATTCGTCCCAGTTTTTCCCCTCCTCGCTCGCCGGAATCTCATGCCGCACCACCCGCGTGAATCCGCCCGCGGTGAGCGCTTTTTCCAACGCGGAAAAATACAGCCCGCCAACCTGAGGATTCGTAACCACGAAAGCGTTCGCCTGTTTCAATCCGTGCTCCCGCAAAATCCCGCCCAGCCCCGGCAGCAGCTCCGTGCCGATGAGCACCGGATAGCTGCGGGAACCAAGATCGACATCGACGCGTGAGCTTTGCATGACAGGCCCGCACATCTGCCGCACCACCGCCCGCGACGCCAGCATTTATGATTTCGCGAAATCCTTCGCGCGCGGCGGCGCGGAGGCGGATGCGGTTTTTGGCGGGCGCTTTATTTCTTCACCCCGCGCAGGTGCTCGTCGAACCAGTCGGCCATCGCGGCCATGTCCTTTTCCATGCCGCCCCAGCCGTGGGCGCCGCCGGGGTGGACGATGAGCTGGGCCTTGGCGCCCGCTTCCGTGGCGCGCTGGACGAAGGTTTCGGCCTGCTGCATGGGCACGAGTTTGTCCGCGTCGCCGTGGACGATGAGGGTGGGCGGCAGCGCGGCGGTGATGAAGTAGATGGGCGAGATTTCCCGGCCGTAAATCTGGCGGCTCTCCGGCGTGTCGGCGCGCGGGCCGAAGGCGGGCTTGTAGTCGTGCAAAATGCCGGTGCCCACGGCGTCCTCGCCGGCGGTGCCGTAGTTGAGAAAATCCGTCGGCGGAAAAAAGCAGGCGACGGCCTGCACGGCGCTGCTCTCGCGGTCGATGGGGTCTTTCGCGTCCGCTTTCCCAGGCCCGCCCTGCGTGCCCATCGTGAGCGAAAGGTGTCCGCCCGCGCTGCCGCCGGTGATGCCGAGGTGCTCGGGGTTCACGCCCCACTTTTTCGCGTTCGCGCGGATGAAGCGCACGGCGCGATGAATGTCCTGCGCGACCTCCGGGATGATGAAGCGCGGCTGCGAGCCGTGGACGACGGCGAAGACGGTGTAGCCGCGGTCGAGGTAGGGCGCGTAGCCGCGCGGGTTCACCGCATCGTGGCTGGAAAACCAGCCGCCGCTGACCATGTAAATGATGCCGTAGCCGTTCGG
The DNA here is from genome assembly GCA_025351065.1 of Chthoniobacter sp. GTDB lineage: Bacteria > Verrucomicrobiota > Verrucomicrobiia > Chthoniobacterales > Chthoniobacteraceae > Chthoniobacter. The sequence continues at coordinate 6,387 of JANXWQ010000242.1, forward strand.
TTCCTTCGCGGGCTGGATGACATCGAGCGTCAGCGCGGTGCCGAATTTGCGCCCATAGACCACATCCTCGGTGCGGGTGAAAGCGGCAGGCTCCTGCGCACGGGCGGGCGGGAGCAGGAGGAGAAAGGCGAGGGCGGCGAGGCGGAGGGATGGGTGCATGCGGCGGTAGTGCGCGCTCGCGGCGGCCAATGCAATCCCGAACCGCGCCGAAAATTTTCGCGCCCCGCCTTGCCCGCGCGCCGGGGCTGCCGCTAGCTTCCGCGGCATGCAAAAGACCACCATCGGGCAAAGCAAACTCTCCTCCTCCCGGCTCGGCTACGGCTGCTGGCGGCTCGCTCCCGCGGGCGACGTGAAGACGAATCTCGAGATCGCCCGCACCGCGATCCTCGCCGCGGTGGACGCGGGCTTCACGCTTTTCGACCACGCCGACATCTACTGCCACACGCGCGCCGAGAGCGCCTTTGGCGAAGTGCTGCGCGAGCATCCGAAGCTGCGCAAAAAGCTGCTCGTGGCGACGAAGTGCGGCATCCGCTTTGCCGACGAACCGCCCGGTGCGCCGCACCGCTACGACTTCTCCGCGGAGCACATCATCCGCTCGTGCGAGCAGTCGCTGCGGCGGCTGCATGTCGAGGAGATCGACCTCTACCAGCTCCACCGGCCGGACTGGCTGATGGACGCGACCGAGGTGGCCATCGCCTTCACCAGCCTGCACAAATCGGGCAAGGTGCGGGAGTTTGGCGTGAGCAATTTCTCCCCCTCGCAGGTCGGCATGATCCAGCGTGAACTCCAGCAAAAGCTCGAACAGCCGCTGGCCGCAAACCAAGTGGAGATCAGCCTCGCGAACCTGACCGCCTTCACCGACGGCACGCTCGACCAGTGCCAGGCGCTCAGCCTCACGCCGCTCGCGTGGAGCCCGCTGGCGGGTGGGTTGCTGGGCGACGGGGGCAAAGATTTGCTGCCCTCGCAGCGGGGCTATCGCGTCGAAGGCATGGTCGCCGCGCTCGACGTGATGGCCGCCGAGCGCAACGTGACCCGCACCGCGCTGGCGCTGGCGTGGCTGCTGAAGCATCCGACGAAAATCATCCCGCTCGTCGGGTCCGTGAATCCCGACCGCATCCGCGCGGCGGCAAAAGCGGACGAGATCGAGCTTTCGCGCGAGGACTGGTACCGCCTCCTCGCCGCGGCGCGCGGCGAGCCGCTGCCGTAGCGGCTTAAAGCACGCGCTTTCGCCCCAGCAGCCAGCCGGCGATGAGGCCGATGATGACGCTGCCGATGGTGGCCGTGACGCCCGCCTTTTTCGTGGCGGCAATGAGCGGATTGTCGGCCAGGCCGGTGGAGCAATGCAGCGCGGCGACGAGCCACTGGCCTTGATCTTTCACGACCGTGGCCGTCCAGCGTCCGTTGAGCATGAGGTTGCTGCCATGAGCCATTTTGTAGGTCTCGACCGCGCTGCCGAAAGCGATCGCGGTGTCGCCGTGGAGGATCGCCGGCCCGTCGGCTTTCGCCTCGATGTGGACGCTCTCGACGAGCCGCTCCGGCCCCGTGGTCATCTTCAGCAAAAACGCTTTCACGCCCTCGCGCCCGCGGACCACCTCGGCGTTTTGGTAGGTGATGACGACGTTCGGGTGGAAGTAGGTGAGCTGCTGGTCGAGGTCGGAGCGGTTGATCGCGCCGAGCAGACCGTCGCGCAGCGCGTGGAGTTCGGTAGGCTCGGGTCGGGCGTCCTGCGCGGGGAGCGGGGTGAGGGCGAAAAGGGTGAGCGCAAGGAACGCGGCGAGGACTTTCATGGCAGCAGATTCGCGGGCCGGTGGCGGGCGCGTCAATGCGTCTTGCCCGTCGGTGCCGGGCGCGGTTTCATCGCACCCATGCTGCGCCTTTTCTCCGCTCTCCTCGCCGCCGCTCTCACGCTCGGCGCCGCGGCTGCGCCGCTGGATCGGCCGTGGAATCAGGACGTGATCTACTTCGCGCTGACCGACCGCTTTCTCGACGGCGATGTGGCGAATGACGTGCCGCCCGGCAGCGACCCGGCGCTCTATGACGCGGCGCAAAAGGACATCAACCGCTACCACGGCGGCGACCTGCGCGGGCTGGAAATCGCCATCGCGGCGGGCTACTTCGACCGGCTCGGTGTGACTGCGCTGTGGATCACGCCGCCGGTGCGCAATGTGTGGAATTCCGCGTTCGATCTCGGCGGTGGGAAGACCGGCTACCACGGCTACTGGGCGCAGGATTTTCTCGACATCGACCCGCATCTCACGAGCGCGAAAAGCTTCGACGGGAAGACGGCCTACGCGGACTCGCGCGACGGGCGGATGCAGCATTACCGCGACTTCGTGGCGCTCGCGCATGCCCACGGGATCAAGGTGATTCAGGATGTCGTGTGCAATCACGCGGGGCCGGTTTTTTACTACGACGAAAATCACAACGGCCACGACGACGGGCAGGCGGAATGGATTCCCGCGTACCAGCGCAACGGCTTCCACGAGGGCGCGACGTGGGCGGATCATCCGCAGTGGAACCAGCGCCGCGTCGGGCCGGACGGGCCGCAGACGGTGCTCGGAAAAAAAGTCGCGGTGACCGGCGTGCTCGCGCAGCTCGACAGCTACGGGCGCAAGGGCATGAGCGGCGGCTCGCTCGGCGCGAGCGATGGGGAGGAGGTGATGTGCGACTTCTTCAGCCTGCGCGATGTGTGGACCGATCCGGCGGGCGCGCACTTCGATGCGCTGGTCAATGAGTTCGTGGAAATCTACGCGTTCTACCTCGAGACGGTCGGCGTGGACGGGCTGCGGATCGACACGGTGAAGCATGTGCATCACGCGTTTTGGGATGCCTTCACCGCGCGGCTGCGCACGCGGCTCGGGCCGGAAAAGGCGCGGCGCACGCTGCTCTTCGGCGAGATTTATTCCGGCAGCCCGCAGACCGTCGGGCGTTACACCTACCGCGAGGATTTCGCGCAGAACAAAACGCCGTGCCTCGACAGCGTGCTGAATTTCCAATGCTGCGATGCGACCCGCGAGTGGCTCCGGTACAAGGACGGCGGCTTCCGCCCGGCGAAGGCGCTGGAAAAAATGCTGCGCGACATCGCGCCGGAGTCGGGCGCTTTCAACCCCACGCCCGGCCTCGACGGATTGCCCGCGCGGGGCAAGCTGGTGAACTTTGTGGAGAATCACGACGGGCTGAACCGCTTCCGCGCGGCAGGCATCAGCGCCGCGCAGAACACGCTCGCCAACGCGCTCATGCTCACGCTCGAAGGCATCCCGTGCCTTTACTACGGCACCGAGGTCGCGCTCGAAGACCCCGACGGGCGCCTGGGCCAAGACGGCGAGACCGGGCGGCGGACGCTGTGGCCGCGCGGCACGGATGCGCGCGCGATGCTCGCGGCGGCGGACCGTTCGGCGCTGGTGCCGTTCAGCCGTCTGCGGCGCGAACTGCCGG